>JACCSE010000181.1 GCA_013813145.1 Gemmatimonadales bacterium | reverse complement strand
CTCGAACCCGGCGAGATCCACCAGGGCGAGCGCGCGCGACACCCGGCGATCCAGCTCCTTGCCGCGCACGCCGAGCGACTCGAGGCCGAATCCGACGTTCTCGCCGGCGTCGAGGTGAGGAAAGAGTGCATAGTGCTGAAAGACCATGCCGAACCGGCGGGCGACGGGATCGGTGCGGGTCACGTCTTCGCCGTCCACCACCACCTGCCCGGCGTCCGGCGTCTCGAAGCCGGCGAGGAGCCGGAGCGTCGTGGTCTTCCCGCTCCCGCTGGGACCGAGCAGGGCGAGGATCTCGCCCCGCTCGAGGGTCAGGGTCACGCCGTCCACCGCGAGGGTGGTGTCGAACCGCTTGACCAGCCCGTCCAGCCGGAGAAACGGGCTCATCGCCCGGCCAGGTCCTGGCCGGTGCCGCGGACGTGTCGATCCCAATACCCCATCCAGGCCGCCCCCTCGCGGGCGAGAAGCTCCCAGTCCATGGGGTAGACGGCCATCTCCCGCTCGACCCCGGCGACCCACGCCGGGATCCGCCCTGCGGGGAGGTCCCCGCGGGCGGGCAGCCGGAAGACCTCACGCGCGGCGAGGAGCTGGCCCTCCACGCTCCCCACGTAGTCGATGAACGCCCGTGCCGCCTCGGGATGCCGGCTCCCCCGCACCAGGCCGATCGCGTCCTCGATGACCACGGTGCCGCTCCGGGGGAAGATGTAGTCGAAGGGAAGTCCCTTGGAGCGGCCGATCAGGATGTCGGGCAGATCCCACAGGGTGACGAGCCCCTCGGCCCGGGCCAGGCGGGCATCGAGAATGGCGGGATTGAGGGCGTACGCCTTGGTCTGGGCGTCGAGCCGCCGGAGCCAGCGCATCGCGGCGGTGGTATCGCCGGTCTCTCGCAGGCTGCGGACGATGATGAGGCCCCAGATGGCGCGCATGGTGCCGCTCGCCATCGGGTCGCGGATGAGCACCTTGTCGGTCCAGCGCGGCTCCAGGACCTCGTCCCAATCGCGCGGAGCCTCCGCTCGCGGCACCGCCCGGCTGTTGAAGGCGATCACGGCGGGTGTGCGGTAGGCGGGATAGTACAGGTCACCGGGCCCGACGCCGCCCGGTCCGACCCGATCGGCCCACTCGGGACGGTAGGGGGCCAGCAGGGAATCGCGAATCCCGCGCTCGAAGATCGTGGTCGGCCCGCCGAACCACACGTCGGCCTGAGGGTTGACCCGCTCGAAGCGCAGCCGGTCGAGAATCTCTTGCGACCCCATGTCGAGCCAGCGAACGTCGATGTCCGGCCGCCGCGCCTCGAAGTCTTTTTCCAGCAGCGAAAGCTGGTCCCGCCCGTGCGGCGAATACAGCACCACCGGCGTGCGGCCATCGTCGCCGCAAGCAGCGATCGAGAAGAGCAGCAGATACCACTGGCCTTTTACCACGAAGGCACGAAGGGGCGTGGTGAAGGGCCGCACAAGCGTCGTCAGCGCGCACGTGGAGTGCGGAGGGCGAGGAGGTTGGCGAAGAGGCGGTAGGCGCCGGGGATGCCGGCGGGGAGTTGGCGAAAGAAACTGAGGCCGGTGTAGACGTAGGTGCCCTTGCCGACCGAAGTCACGAGCAGGCCGCCCTGGAGCGGCGGCTCGCCCGGGTCGTGGGTTTCGAGGATAGGGGAGTACGCGTCATCCCAGCTCCGCGCGAAGTAGAGTCCCCGTTCCTGGATCCAGCCCTTCCAATCGTTCTCATCCAGCCGGTTCGGCCGCAGCACGGAGGGATGCTCCGGCGCGATGACATTGACCGGCGCCGACTCATCGGCCACCCTATCGTGGCTCACGGTGGGCTGCGGTGACGGGTCGGCCGGAACGCCCGAGCCGGCGCCGTTGTCCTCCGCCTCGACCGAAAGCAGCGGGCCGCCCACGGTCAGGGGGTGTGGGGCGAAGCCGCCTTCGAAGAACGAATGCTGCTGATACTGCACGATGGCGAGCCCGCCGGCGCGCACGTACTCCAGCAGCCGAGCATTGTTCTCCACCAACGCGGGATCGGTCTCGTAGGCTCGCGGGCCGATGATGATGGCGTCGAATCCGGACAGCTCTCCCCGCCCCAGCGCGGCGCCGTCGAGCAGCTCGATCGGCACCCCCACCCGCCGGAGCGCCTCGGGCACCCGGTCGGACGCCCCGCGCACGTAGCCGACCCGCGCCAGCCCCGGCAGCGCGAATGGGACCGTGCGGACCAGGGCCGTCGCCGCCGCGGCATACGAGCGGGAACGGATGTGAGGGTACTCCACCGTGCGAAGCCCCGCGTCGTATTCCTCCCCCGAGGCGTCGCGGGCGACGGCACGCACCTCGGCGGCGCCGACCCCCAGCCCGGGAGGTATCCGGAGCTCGAACACGAAACTCTTCCGCTCGTCCTCGCCGGTGAATCGGAAGCGCTGCGAAGGGACGCTCGGCCAGCCGGTCGGCAGGTCCAGGCGGACGCTGCCGGCGGTGGTGTCCCTGGCCCCATGGGTGAGCGTGACGGTGAACCGCCGGGTCGAAGCGTCGAGAGTGGACCAGAGATCGGTCGGGGGATCGAGCTGCACGTCCACGCGGGGAACCACGACGACCGGGCGGCGGACCTCGCCCAGCGCCTGGTCGTTGGTACGGAAGGTGACTTCGCGGATCACCCGGCCGCCACTCTCCAGGACGACGAACACAGCGGCGGGTGCGGCCGATTCGAACGGCTCGCCCCGTTCGCGGGGAGCGGCGGCACTCCAGTCGTACATCGCCTCACGCAAGGGGCGGCGGAGGAAATAGGGCGTACTCACCGCGCCCTCGGCCGGTGGGATCAGCGTCATCGCTGCCGCCCGCAACGCCCCGGGATCCAGCGTGTCCGGGGGCAGAGTATCGCCCTCGACCGTCCACCCGGTGGGGACCCTCGCGCCGACCGCTACCGCCAGCGATTCCGCTCCCGCATTCCATGCCTCGATGCCGACCGGCAGCCGCTGCCCGCCGACCACGCGGGCATCCTCCGCCACTGCGTCGCCCAACAGCCCCTCCGCGATCGCCCCGGCGAGGTCGAGATGGGCGCGTTGATCGGTCTGCTCCGGCGTCCAGAAGAGCACTTGGGCGCGGGAGTCCGCTCCGGTCCGCACCGGTTCGAGGTCGCGCCGAGCCCGAGCGAGCAGCTCGGCCACGCGAGGCAGCCCGAACGGCCCCAGCGCGGCGCGCGCGCTGTCCACCCGGGCCACGAAATTCAGGCGGGCGTCCTCCTCCGCATCGGCCGCGCCGCGCCATGGCATCGCGCCGAACGAGGTGTCGATCCCGTTGAACAAACCGCCGGCCCCCTCAGCGGTGCGGTCCTCCAGCAGGTCCAGCCGCACCAGCGAGGGCCCGATCTCCTGGAGTCGCCCCATGTCCTGGGAGCGGTGCAGGCTCCGGCCTGCCATGGCGATCTGGTGGAGCGATTTCCCGACGACCGGGTCGAGCACTCCGCCATCCAGCACCAGCGAGGTGGCCGCGGTGTCGAAGCGGGTGCTGCGATAGAGCTTGAGCGGAATCCAGGCGCGGAGTCCCTCCTCTCGCTCCAGATCGGTGAAGCGGGTGGAGTCGCCGGCCGCCACGAACGCTTCCCGGGCGGCCCACCCGGCCGCCTGGTGCTGGCCATGACCGTCGCGGGGAGTGCCGCTGAAGATGGAGACGATGATCTGGGGACGGAATCGGCGGACGATCCGGACCACGTCCTTCAAGATCGTGTCGCTGGGCCAGTGGCTCCAGGTCTCCTCCAGCGATTTGGAGAAGCCGAAGTCGTAGGCCCGGGTGAAGTACTGCCGGGCCCCGTCGAGCCGCCGAGCCGCGAGCAGCTCCTCGGTACGAATCAGCCCGAGCGCTTCCCCCAGCTCGGGCCCGAGCAGATTCTGGCCCCCTTCCCCCCGATTGAGCGAGAGGTACGCCGCCTCCGCACCCATCCCGCGGACCAGGACGGTGAGCAGCTCGGTGTCCTCGTCGTCGGGGTGGGCGCCGATCATCAACACCCGCCGGTACTGTCCCAGCATCCGCAGCTCATGGTCCAGCGCTACGAGCCCGCCGGTGGTCGGAGGCTCGAACTGGGCGTGAACCGGCGGTGAGAGGAAAAATGAAAGCGCGAGAGCGAAGAAGCGGGTTCGGCGCAGCACAGATCCCGACCGTGGGGGGGTGAGGCGGAAAGCTAGAGGAGTCGAGGGTCTAGGGTCTAGGGTCTCGGGTGAGTGGACGTTCAACCTTGACCCTCGACTCTCGACTTCACCACCTCACTGCGCTGCCCCCAGCGGCGTTTCCCGGATCGCCCGGCGCAGCCTGGGATGGCGGACCCAGAGATAGACGCCCATCGATATTGCGGCGAGAGTGTTCGCGGCCACCACGGCCCAGAAGGGGAACAGCTCGTTGGTGCGCTCCGAGAGCACCGCGAGCAGGCCGTAGAAGAGAACCTCGAAGACCAGGAAGACCGGGAGCAGCGCGTAGCGGACGACCGAGTTGTCGGTCGCCCAATGCACCAGGGCCACCAGCCCCATCCCGATCAATGCGAAGACCAGGAAGTGGACCGCGGTGTAGACCAGGAAGGCACCGAGGACCACCCGGCTGGTGTCCGGGTTGGCGTCGCGGAACAGCACGACTTGTCCCAGCAGGCTCGGCGTCTGGAGCGGCTGCCCGGCGATGGCGTCGAGCAGGAGAAACCAGACCGCTACGGCTAGGCCCCCGATGATGCCTACGTCGGTGCCCTCGCCGGGAATGGAGTGAGGCCGGTCGGCCATGGGAGTTCCCAGTCGCGGTCGAATCAAAAGTGGTCCCGGAGCATCGGGCCCGGGGCAACGCGGTTACTCCATCACAGTGGGTCCGGAGCGGTCCGAGCGCAAGCGCAGCTCAGACCCGAGGTCCGCCCGGGGGGTGCGGCGGAGTCTCCGACCCGTTTCCCCGACGACCCTCTTGAGCCGAGCTGGCAAGCCGTGGATGCCGCCGCCAGAGAATCCAGCCCATGCCGGCCACACCGAGCAGGCCGCCACCGATAACCTGCCACAATGGGAGGCGCTCTCCGGAGGCGATCGCCAGCATGTAGATGAGACCGGTGAGGAAGCAGAACGACACCACGAGTCCGATCCACACCCCCATGCGCAGGCCGAGATTCTGCGACGCGAGATGGGCGAGCAGCGCGAGCCCCATCCCCGCGAGCGAAAAGAGGGCGAAGTGGATCACGGTGTAGCCGGCCACCACTCCTGGGGCGATCACCCGCGTCTCCGGGCTCACCTCGCTCTGGAAGAAGATCCGGCCCAGCACGTTCGGCGTGTGGAACGGACGCCCCGCGGCGGCATCGAACACGAAGTACCAGGCGGCGACGAGCACTGCCCCGATCAGCCCCACGACCATCCCCTCACGAACCGTCGAGTGTTCCTGCGCGTGCATGCGAGCTCCCTCGATCAGAGTGGCACCGGCTCACCCGCCGGCTCAGCGGCAGTTTGCGCTCCAGCGGCACCTGGAGGATGTGTTGCCGATCACTCCGAGCGATTCGCGTGCGCCTGAAGCCGCTCGAAGGTGTAGATCCCGGTACCATGCCCATCGCTCCACAGAATCCGAAGCCCGTAGGCCCCGACCAGCGAGAGCGAGACCGGGCGCACGTCCGGCGGAACCGTGGCCGGATCGAGCAACGGCCGCCCCGACATCTCCTCCACGCACGCGGCGCAGGGACAGGCCACCCGAAGCGCGAAGGCGGGATACAGCACCTCGGGCCCGCCCTGGTCCCACTGAATGAGGAGACCGTCGTCCCGGCGAGTGATGGCGTAGGGGATTGGCATGGGAGGATGATAGCGGGCGAGGGGGCGGGCGGAAGTAGGCGCGAGGCTTGCCTCGCGCGGCGTCCACTATATTGTCCCTCAGACCTCCACCTCAACCCGACGACTCATGTCCACGCTCAACCCATTCGCCTCCCGCGGCACCCTCCGGCTCGGCGCCGCGAGCGCGACCATCTACCGCCTGCCCGAGCTTGCCCGTCAAGGCATCGCCGACCTCGACCGGCTGCCCTTCTCGATCCGAGTACTGCTGGAGAACGCGTTGCGGTTCGCCGGCCGCGGGATCGTGAGCGAAGAGCATGTCCGCGCGCTGGCCGGCTGGCGGCCCAGCGGGACCGCGGCGGGAGAGGTGCCGTTCATGCCGGCGCGGGTGATCCTCCAGGACTTCACCGGCGTGCCCTGCGTGGTGGACCTGGCCGCGATGCGCGACGCCATGGCGAGGATGCGGGGCGATCCCGACCGGATCAACCCGGTCGTCCCCTGCGACCTGGTGATCGACCACTCGGTGCAGGTGGATTATTTCGGTTCGGGGGAGGCGTTCCAGCGCAACGTGGATCTCGAGCTGGAGCGGAACGTCGAGCGGTACCAGCTCCTCAAGTTTGCCCAGCGGGCATTCCACAACTTCCGCGTCGTGCCTCCCGGGACGGGAATCGTGCACCAGGTGAACCTGGAGAACCTGGCCCCGGTGGTGCAGCTCCGGGAGCAGTTCGGGGAGCTCACCGCCTACCCCGACACCTGCGTCGGCACCGATTCGCATACCACCATGATCAACGGACTCGGGGTGCTGGGCTGGGGGGTCGGCGGGATCGAGGCGGAGGCGGTGATGCTGGGACAGCCGTATTTCATGCTGATCCCCGAAGTGGTCGGGATGAAGCTGGTCGGTGAGCTGCCGGTCGGTACCACCGCCACCGACCTGGTGCTCACCGCCACCCAGATGCTTCGGAAGCAGGGGGTGGTGGACAAGTTCGTCGAGTTCTATGGGCCCGGGCTCTCGTCGCTCGGCCTGGCCGACCGGGCCACGATCGCCAACATGGCCCCGGAGTACGGCGCCACCATGGGCTTCTTCCCGGTGGACGCCGAGACCGTGCGGTTCCTCGAGCGGACCGGACGGAGCCCGGAGGTGGTGGAACGAGTGGAGCGGTACTGCAAGGAGCAGGGGTTGTTCCGGACCGACGCCACGCCCGATCCCGAGTTCACCGCGACCCTGGAGCTCGACCTCGGCAGCGTCGTTCCCAGCCTCGCGGGCCCGACGCGGCCGCAGGACCGGGTCCCGCTCTCCGAGCTCAAGCGGAACTTCATCGTCAACCTGCCGGCCTTGATGAGCGCCGGGGTGCCCGAGGCGCGGCGGGAGCTGGCCCAGAGCGCGTACTCCCGCTGGATGGGTGAGGGTGGGGCCAACGTCACGATCGGCGAGCATGGCGCCGAGGCGCAGGCGACCGTGGTGGATCTGGACGCACCGCCGGTGGTCAGCGGACTGCTCGACGGCTCGGACATTTCCCTCTACGATGGGGCCGTCGTCATCGCCGCGATCACCAGCTGCACCAACACGTCCAATCCGTCGGTCATGATCGGCGCCGGGCTCCTGGCGCGGAAGGCGGTGGAGCGGGGCCTCTCAACCAAGCCATGGGTCAAGACCAGCCTGGCTCCGGGCTCCCGGGTCGTGACCGACTATCTCACGGGCTCGGGGCTCCTCCCCTACCTCGAGCGACTCCGGTTTCACGTGGTGGGCTACGGCTGCACTACCTGCATCGGCAACAGCGGACCGCTGCCCGACGTGATCGCGCAGCTCATCGACGAGCACGCGCTGGTCACCGCCGCGGTGTTGAGCGGCAACCGGAACTTCGAGGCCCGGGTTCACCCCCAGGTGCGGGCGAACTATCTCGCCTCGCCGATGCTGGTCGTCGCCTTCGCGCTGGCCGGGCGGGTAGACGTGAACCTCGACCGGGAGCCGCTCGGCACTGGGAGCGACGGGCGCCCGGTATTCCTGCGCGACATCTGGCCTACGGCCGCCGAGGTGCGGGACACGATGGCGGCGTCGCTCAAACCGGAGCTGTTCCAACGCCGCTACGCCTCGGTATTCGAGGGCGACGAGACCTGGCGCGCGCTCGCGGTCCCGGAAGGAAGCCGCTACGTCTGGGCCGAGCGCTCGACCTACGTCCAGGAGCCACCGTTCTTCCGCGATCTGCCGGCGCAACCACCGGAGCTCCGTGACGTCGACGGCGCCCGGGTGCTCGCCGTGCTCGGCGACTCGGTGACGACCGACCACATTTCCCCGGCCGGCTCGATCCCGAAGAACGGCCCGGCGGCCCGGTACCTCCGCGAGCACGGCGTGGAGCAGGTGGACTGGAACACCTTCGGCTCCCGCCGGGGCAATCACGAAGTGATGATGCGGGGGACCTTCGGCAACGTCCGGATCAGCAACGCGCTGGTGCCGGAAAAGGAAGGCAACTGGACGCTTCACTTCCCGACCGGCGAGGTGGTCTCGATCTACGACGCGGCCATGCGATACCAGGCCGAAGGGACCCCGCTCGTGATCCTCACCGGCAAAGAGTACGGTACCGGCTCGAGCCGCGACTGGGCGGCCAAGGGGCCGTCGTTATTGGGAGTCAAAGCGGTCATCGCGGAGAGCTACGAGCGGATCCACCGCAGTAACCTGGTGGGCATGGGTGTCCTGCCACTCGCCTACGAGCCAGGCACCGACCGTAAGATCCTTGGCCTCACCGGCGCCGAGACGTTCAGCATCCGCGGGATCGCTCGGGGCCTGGCCCCGGGCGGCCGCGTCACCGTCACCGCCCGCGACCCGTCCGGCAAGGAAACTGTCTTCCCGGCCGTCGTCCGGCTCAACTCCGCCGTGGAGCTCGACTACTATCGCCACGGTGGCATCCTTCAACGGGTGCTCAGGCAGTTCTTGCGTGAAGGGCTCTGAGGGGCGCGGGCATCGCTGGCTGATTTACCACAGAGGCACAGAGTCTCTGCCTCTGTGG
>JACCSE010000169.1 GCA_013813145.1 Gemmatimonadales bacterium | reverse complement strand
TCCCACAGCCTCGAGCACCTCCAGCGCTGCCGTCTGTCGTCTGACACCTGACGTCCGATCCGACATCCGGCAACCTCCTCGCCCTGCGCCCCCTGGTCGGGAATGGGCGACCGGTCCACGCACTGGAGCATCGAATGCGCATCCTTCTATACACGGCGGCGCTGACCGCCGCGCTGGCCAGCATTTCGGCGGCCGCGGCAGCGCCGCCGCTACCGCCTCGCTCCCTGTCCGGCGTGGTGGCGGACACATCCGGGGCCCCGCTGGGACAGGTCCGAGTGACCGTCCTCGAGGCCCGCCGCACCACGACCACCGATCCCCAGGGCCGTTACACACTTCCCAGCCTGCCGAGCGGCACATACAGCGTCTCCTTCGCGCTGGTCGGCTACGCGCCACAGGTCCAGCGGGTGACCGTGGGCGAGACCGACGTGGACCTCGACGTCGTGCTGAGGGCAACCCTCATCGAGCTGCCCGAGCTCCAGGTGACCGCCTCGCCCCTGGCGACGACGTCGCTCACCTCACCGCAGCCCACCAGCCTGCTCTCCAGCGAGGAGCTGCAGGCCAACCGGGCCCCCTCGCTCGGCGAGACCATCAACAGCCTGCCCGGGGTGCGGAGCCTCAGTACCGGGAGCGGCGTCGGCAAGCCGGTCATCCGGGGCCTCTCGTCCAACCGGGTGCTGGTGCTGGCCGACGGGCAGCGGCTGGAGAGCCAGCAGTGGGGGGACGAGCACGGCCCGCAGGTGGAGGCCGGCGAGGCGGAGCGGATCGAAGTGATCCGCGGTCCCGCCAGCGTGCTCTACGGCTCCGATGCGCTCGGCGGCGTGGTAAACGTCGTCACTCCGCCGTTGCCGGATGCGATCGGCCGGGAGCCGTTCGTCGGCGGGCGTCTCCTGGCCTCCTACAGCACCAACAACGAGCAGCCCGACGGCACCGTGACCCTGGAAGGAGCCAGCGGGGCGGTGGGAGTCCGGGGGTCATTCACCGGGCGGCGCAGCAGCGACATCACCACGCCGGCGGGCGAGCTGTTCAACAGTGGGGGACGCACGCTGAACGGTTCGGGCACCGTGGGGTACCGCGGAGGGTTCGGTTCGGTCAGCGCCTCGTACACCCGCCGGGACGAACGGGTCGAGATCCATGAAGATCCCGCCGAAGACCCCGGAGCCACGCCGTTACAGCGCATCGCCCAGGACCGGGTGCACGTTGGCGCAAGTCTCGCGGCCGGCGCCTCCCACTTCGATGTCGATCTCGGCTACGAGCGGAACCGCCGGCGGGAGTTCGAGGAGGCCGACGCGGCCGAGGTGGCTCTCGGGCTTCTGGCGAGGACCTACAGCGCCGACGTTCGATTTCATCACGTCCTGCTCGGCCCGTTCGCCGGGATCGTGGGCCTGTCGGGACTCAGAAACGAGTTCGACAAGTTCGGCGAGGAGACGCTCATTCCGGAGAATGCCTACAACAACATCGGGCTGTACGCCTTCGAGCAGGCGGAGCTGGGCCGGTGGAACTTCTCCCTCGGCGCCCGCTACGACTACCGGCGGCTCTCGGTCGAGGACGACGAGGAGCTGGGCGTGGTGGCCCAGCAGCGCAACTACAACTCCGTCACCGGCAACGTCGGGGCGCTCTACCGGGTGGCCGAGCCGGCCGCCGTGGTGCTCAACGTCGGGCGCGGGTACCGGGCGCCGACGGCCTTCGACCTGTTCTCCAATGGCGTGCACGAGGGCACCGTCCGCTTCGAGCGCGGCGACTCGACGCTGGAGAACGAGACCTCGGTCAACACCGATCTCGCGATCCGGCTGCAGACCAACGATCTCAGCGCGGAGGCCGGCGTCTTCGCCAACTACATCGACAATTTCATCTTTCCCAACCCTACCGGCGAGCTCGACCCCGAGTCGGGATTGCAGATCTTCGACATCAACCAAGGGAACGCCCGTCTCACCGGATTCGAGGCGGCGGTGGAGTATCACGTCACCAGCCTCCTGCACCTCCGCGGTACGGCGGACTACACCCGCGGGCAGAATCGATCGACCGGCACCCCCCTTCCCTTCATTCCGCCCTTCCGGGCGACCTACCGCGCTCGGTTGGAGGGGCGTGAGGACGGATTAGTGCAGCGTCCATACTTCTCGGTGGGCGGAGAATCGAACACCCGACAGAGTCGGCTGGACACTGAAGATTTCGCGCCGGAGGGGTACACGCTGGTGCATCTGGGAGCTGGGTTCGGGGTGCCGGCGGGAGGCACCAGCATTGCCTTTGACTTTCAGCTTCGGAACCTGTTCGATGAGGAGTACGCGAATTTCTTGAGCCGGTACAAGACGTACGCGCTGGATCCGGGGAGAAACTTCGTGCTGCAGGTGGGGACGGAGTTTTAGGGGCGCCTCCTTGACATACCCCTCCCCGCTATTTTAAAAACGGGGAGCTGGAAGGGCGTTATGGCCTTGCGAAGCAACGGAGCTCCAATGCCCAACCCGACCTTCGCCTGTCCCTGCGGGG
>JACCSE010000165.1 GCA_013813145.1 Gemmatimonadales bacterium | reverse complement strand
TAGACGCGATCGTGATCGGCAGCGGCTTCGGCGGCGCCATGGCCGCCCAGGTCCTGGTGCGCGAAGGATGGCGCGTCCTCCTGCTCGAGCGCGGGGACTGGGTCGATCGCGGGGCCCACAACTGGGTGCCCGAGGGCGTCGGACCGCTCACCCGCTTCTACTCGGCCGAGGCTCCTTACTCGGTGATGGGAAACGGCGGCCCGCCGACCGCGGCGACCTTTCACTGCGTGGGCGGCCCGTCGGTGTTTTACGGCGGCGTCTCCCTGCGTTTCCGGGAGGCCGACTTCGTTCCCGACCCCGAGATCATCGAGGGCTCCGGCGCCGCCTGGCCCTTCCGCTACGACGAGTTGGAGCCCTACTACACCGAGGCCGAGCGGATCCTGGGCGTGTCCGGCGCGCCCGGCACCGATCCCACCGACCCGCCCCGGAGCGCGCCCTATCCCCAAGGATCGGCCGACCTCGCTCCCGTCTCCCGCCGGCTCGAGTCCGCTGCGCGCGAGCTCGGCCTCAACCCGTTCCGGCTTCCGCTCGCCATCGACCGGAAGCGCTGTCTCGCCTGCGGCACCTGCGACGGATTCGCGTGCGCGGTGAGCGCCAAGAACGATCTGGCGACGGTGGTCATCCGGCCGCTCCTCAGGAACGGCCTGCGGCTGGAGACCAATGCGGTGGTCACTCGGTTGCACGTGAGGGATGGCAAGGTGACGGGAGTGGAGTCGGTGCACCGGGAGACCGGCGAGCGCACCGTGCACCAGGCGCCGCACGTGTTCCTCGCCGCCGGGACGCTCGCGACGCCCCATCTGCTCCTCGCCTCCGGGCTGGGGCGGCACAATCCCGGAGCCGACGTCATCGGGCGCTACCTCATGCGCCACTACAACGAGATCCTCCTCGGCATCTTTCCCCGCCGCCCCAATCCCGAGCGGGTCTTCCACAAACAACTCGGTATCCATGACTTTTACTTCGGCGACCCGGCGTCGGGCGTGCGCGGCAAGCTGGGCGGTCTCCAGCAGCTCACGACGCCGCCGGCCGGGCTGGTGCGCGCCCAACTGCCATGGCCGGTCGGCGCCGCCTGCGCACCCTGGGTGGAGCATCTGACCGGTTGGCTGACCATCGCGGAAGACCAGCCCCGGCCCGAGAACCGGGTCGAGCTCATCTCGAAAACGGTGGACCGGTACGGCCTGCCCGGCCTGGTCATCCGGCACCACCACACCGCACGCGATCGGGCCGCGGGGCAGGCGCTGGCTCAGCGGGCCCGGGCGATCCTCCGCCGGGCCGGCGCCTGGAGCGTGGTCCGGCACCGGGTCGGTACCTTCTCTCACGGCGTGGGGACGGTACGGATGGGGACCGACCCCCGCACCTCGGCGCTCGACGGCGAATCCCGCTTTCGCGGCCTCGACAATCTCTACATCGTGGACGGGAGCGTCATGCCCACCTCGGCCGCCGTGAACCCCAGCCTGACGATCGCCGCCAACTCGCTGCGGGCGGCGCGCCGGCTGGTTCTGCGCACGAGGGAAACGGCTATTGGCTATCGGCTATCGGCTATCGGTCCGCGCCAGCGGAGGCTCGGGGCTCCAGGACCGATAGCCGATAGCTGATGGCCGATCACCCATAGCTCCCCAATGACAATCCATCTCGCCTTTCTCGGCTGCGGCAACGTCACCCGGGCGCACAGCCGCACGCTCCGGCGCTCTGACGAGGTGCGCCGGTACTACGCGAGCCGGGACCGGGGGGTCGCCGAGGACGCGAGCCGCCGCTTCGGCGGCGCCGGGGCCTTCGGCTCGTACCGGGAGGCATTGGAGGACTCACGAATCGAGGCGGTGCTCGTCGCCACTCCGCCGGACTCGCACCTGGAGCTGACCCTGGAGGCGCTGGCGCGGGGGAAGCACGTGATCGTCGAAAAGCCCGCCTTCCTCCGCTCTGCCGATTTCGTCCCGGTGCGCGCCGCCGCCGAGCGGGCCGGGCGCCGGGTCCTCGTCGCCGAGAACTACGCCTACAAGCCGCTTGCCCGGGCGATCCAGCGAATCGTGGCCTCGGGGACGCTCGGCGAGATCCGCTTCGTCAACCTGGTGGCGGTGAAGCAGCAGCGGAGCGGTGGATGGAAGGACGACGCCGCCATCGCCGGCGGGGGCGCGCTCTTCGAGGGCGGCGTGCACTGGGTCGACCTCTTCGCCCACCTCGGCCTGGTGGTCGAATCGGTCCACGGCTTCCGTCCGGAGCCGGGCGAAGGACTGGAGCGGAGCATGGCCGTGGTCGCACGGTTCGCGGGCGGCGGAATCGGAACGCTGTATCACTCGTGGGAGATCCCCTCGCCGCTCCGCGGCCTTCGGATCTCCCGCATCTACGGCACCCGGGGCTCTCTCGCCTTCGAGTCGAACGGCCTCGTCGTCGCCGTCACCAGCCCCCGGCCGCGGCTGATCTTTCCCGGCATCCGCGACATCTCGGGCTACCGGGCGATGTTCCACGATTTCTTCGAATGCATCGGTAGCGGCCGCGAGCCGCGCATGACCCTCGCGCGGGCGCAGCACGGGATCGAGCTGATCGAGTCGGCCTATGCCAACGCGCGTGCGACCACTCTGGAGGAGGTGCGATGACCCCGCTGCTCGCTGCCGGCGTCGGCCTCATGGCCGGGGCCCATACCGCCACCTGGGGGATGTACAAGGACGCGCCGCACGAAGGATTCTCGCGGCGGAAGTATGCCCGCAGCATGGTGCTCGGGGCGATCATCGGGCTGATCATTTCCCTCGCTACCGGCCTCGACCCGCGCAGCGCCGCCGACCTGGTCATCCTCTTCGGGGCAACCTACGCGGTGGAGCGGGGAATGGCCGAGCTGTACAAGACCTTCCTGCGCGAGCAGGACCAGTCCAAGTACTCGATCCCGATGCAGTTCGCGATCTTCGGCAAAGTGGTGCGGAGCCGGGGCGCCAGGCTCCTCGGCGGCGCGGCCTACGCGGCGACGCTGCTCGGCATGGTGGCGCTGGTCTATCTGATCGACCGGAACCGGGTCGGCCCCCATCCACTGCCGCTGGTGCTGCTGGTCGGCGGGCTGGGCGGCTGGATCAGCGCTTTCGGCGGCGCCTGGAAGGACGCCCCGTACGAAGGATTCCAGACCTTCAAGTTCTTCCGCAGCCCGCTCATCGCCTCGCTCTACGCCCTCGGCCTGGGCCAGCTCACCGACAACCTGGTCCTCATCACCCTCGCCGCCACCGGCTTCACCGTCGCGACCACCGAGACGTACAAGACGTTCTTCTTCCCCAGCAAGCCCCGCGGCAAGTTCGCCGGCACCCCGGTCCACTTCCCCGAAATGCTGGTCCGCCGCCAACGATACATCGCGCTGTACGTGGTGATCTGGGTAGCCGTGCTCGGGGCGATGGCGAAGGCGTTGGTGGGGTAGGGCGGGGCTTCGGGGTACACCTGTCGCTCTCGGCCCGCCCGGTGTGCTGTTGCTGCCCCGCCGCCCCGCTGTCCCCCTGCCCGGCGTCAGTTATTCGGCTCCGGCTCCGAAATCGCCTCCACGATCCGTCCCACTTCCCGGTCGCTCGCCGCGGCGTCTTCGCGGGCGAGGTCGGCCTGGGCGATGATGCCGACTACGCGGCGGTCCGCGCCCAGCACCGGCACGCGGCGGATCCGCTCCCGGATCATGACGTCGCGCACGGTCTCGACCTCGTCGTCCGGATCGGCGCCGACCGGCTCGACGCTCATTAGCTCCCGCACGGTGGCGTCAGGGCCTTTGCCTTCCGCGAGGCCGCGCACCGCGAGGTCACGGTCGGTGATCATCCCGACCAGCTTCCGATTGTCCATGTTCTCGACCACCGGGATCGCCCCGCAGTCGTTGTCCCGCATCAGCTCCGCCGCCTCGCGCGCCATCGCCTCGGGGACGCAGCAGGTGGGGTCCCGGGTCATGAAGTCACTGATCCGCACCGAACCTCCAGGTTGATGTGCTCCCATAATCGGGGAGACCGTGCGCGGGCGCGGTGACGTGGATAACTTTGCGCCCGATGCTGACTCCGCTGCGACGCCGGCTGGACCGGATGCACCGCCAGCGCTCCGCGCTGCTCGACGAGCTCGCCCGGCTCCCGAGCGAGCAGCTCGCCTTCCGGCCGGCTCCGGAGAGCTGGTCCACACTGGAAGTGCTGGAGCATCTGGTACGAGTGGAGGAGGTGGTGGTGCTCCGGGCTTCGCAGCAGCCGCCCTCCCGAAGCCTCCGGCAGGGGCTGCGCGCGGCCGGGTCCATGGTGCTGGTCCGTCTCGCGCTCGGCGCCGGCATCCGGATCAAGGTGCCGTCCAAAGCCGTCCTCCCGCAGGGTAACGCCACCCTGGCCGAGCTCCGCGAGCGCTGGGACCGGGTGCGGAACAAGCTCGAGGCCGTCCTCGCGGACCATTCCCGCCGCGACCTCCGCCGCCCCATGATGCGCCACCCCCTCTGCGGCTGGCTCACCCCTATCCAGACCCTGACCTTCCTCGAGCAGCACGTCACCCACCACACCCGACAGCTGGGCCGGATCCGCGGGTCGCCCGGATATCCGTCCGCGGGCTGACCGTTGTTTTCACCACAGAGGCACAGAGGACACAGAGGGCACAGAGAACAGCAAGGACTTTGTGGGTGTGCCGTTCACCTCCCTAATCAGTTGCAGTCTTCTGTGTCCTCTGTGTCCTCTGTGTCCTCTGTGCCTCTGTGGTGAACGTCCATGCGGGGGGCACCCCGAT
>JACCSE010000136.1 GCA_013813145.1 Gemmatimonadales bacterium | reverse complement strand
CTGTTCCCCTACTCGCCATACGCCTCCATCGGCGGACAGACGCACACCAGATTCCGATCCCCGAACGCGCTGTCGACCCGTCCCACCGTGGGCCAGACTTTGTGCTCTCGAGTCGCGCGCGAAGGATAGGCGGCGCGCTCCGCGAGTAGGGGCGTTCCCAGCCGTCGGCGATCACCTGCTCCAGCGTGTGCGGCGCATGGGTCAGGAGATTGCTCTCCCGATCGGCGGTGCCCGCTTCGATCTCGCGGATCTCGCCCCGGATAGCGATGAGCGCGTCGCAGAAGCGATCCAGTTCCTCCTTCGACTCGCTCTCGGTCGGCTCGATCATCAGGGTGCCGGCGACCGGGAAGGAGACCGTCGGCGGATGAAATCCGTAGTCGATGATCCGCTTCGCGATGTCCTCGACGTCCACCCCGGCCGTCGCCTTGAAGGGGCGGGTGTCGATGATGCATTCATGCGCCACCAGACCGTGCGGGCCGCTGTACAGCACGCTGTAGTGCCCGTCGAGCCGCTTGGCGATGTAGTTCGCGTTGAGGATCGCGATCTTGGTTGCCTCGGTGAGCCCATCGTAGCCCATGAGGGCGATGTAAGCCCAGGAGATCGGCAGAATGGCCGAGCTGCCCCAGGGCGCGGCGGAGATGGTGCCGCATGCCTGGGGATGGTCGAGGTCCACCACCGGATGCCCGGGCAGGAACGGCACCAGGTGTTTGGCCACACCGATCGGCCCCATCCCCGGGCCGCCGCCACCATGGGGGATACAGAAGGTCTTGTGCAGGTTGAGGTGGCAGACGTCGGCGCCGATGTCGCCCGGGCGGCAGAGCCCCACCTGGGCGTTCAGGTTGGCGCCATCCATGTAGACCTGTCCTCCGTGCTGGTGTACGATCCGGCAGATCTCCCGAATCGAGCCCTCGAACACCCCGTGGGTGGAGGGATAGGTCACCATGAGCGCCGCGAGCGTGGCCTGGTGCGCCTGGGCCTTGGCGCGCAGATCGTCCAGATCCACGTTCCCCCGCGCGTCGCTCTTGACCGGGACCACCTGCATCCCGGCCATCACCGCGCTGGCGGGGTTGGTGCCATGAGCGGACTGGGGGATGAGACAGGTGGTCCGGTGGGCCTCGCCCTTGGCCCGATGATACGCCCGGATGACGAGGAGCCCGGCGTACTCGCCCTGGGAGCCCGCGTTGGGCTGGAGCGACACTGCGGCGAAGCCGGTGATTTCCGCGAGCTGGTATTCGAGCTGCTCGAACAGGAGCTGATAGCCCGCCGCCTGGACCCGCGGGGCGAACGGGTGCAGCCGGTTGAACTCGCGCCAGCTCACCGGCATCATCTCCGTCGTGGCGTTCAGCTTCATGGTGCACGAGCCGAGCGGGATCATCGCCGCGGTGAGCGAGAGGTCCCGGGCCTCGAGCCGCTTGATGTAGCGCAGCATCTCGGTCTCGGAGTGGTGCAGGTGGAACACCGGGTGGGTCAGGTAGCCGGACCGGCGTTCCAGCGACGACGGAATCGCCCGGTCGGTCTTCACCCCGATGTCCTCCAGCATGAACGGCAGCGCTTCGTTCAGCGAGAAGAGCGCGATGACGTCGGCCAGGTCGCCCAGCGTCACGGTCTCGTCCAGCGCGATGCAGAGACGGGTGGGCGGCAGCGGGCGCAGGTTGATCTTCCGGGCCCGCGCGGCGTCGAGCAACCGGGGGAGTGCCCACTCCGGCACCTCGACGCACAAGGTGTCGAAGTAGTGGTCGTGGACGATGCGGTAGCGCAGCCGCCGGAGCGCGTTGGCCAGGAGCACGGTCCGGGTATGCACCCGTTCGGCGATCCGCCGGAGCCCACCGGGGCCGTGATAGACGGCGTACATGCTCGCCATGACGGCGAGGAGCACCTGCGCGGTGCACACGTTGCTGGTGGCCTTGTCCCGGCGGATGTGCTGCTCCCGGGTCTGGAGCGCCATCCGGAGCGCGGGCCGGCCGTCGCGGTCGCGGGAGACGCCGATGATCCGGCCCGGCATGAAGCGCTTGTACTCGTCCCGGGTGGCGAAGAACGCGGCGTGGGGCCCGCCGTAGCCCATCGGCACGCCGAACCGCTGGCTGTTGCCGACCGCGATGTCGGCGCCCCACTCGCCCGGCGGGGTGAGCAGGGTGAGCGCCAGCAGATCGGTCGCCGCGGTCACCAGCCCGCCCGCCGCGTGCGCCCGCTCGGCCAGCGAGCGAAAGTCGCGCACGGCGCCGTCGGTGGCGGGGTACTGGACCAGGGCGCCGATCACGCCGGGCTCGAACCGGAACGTCTCCGGCTCCGCCACCACCACCCGGATCCCCCGCGCCTCGGCCCGGGTGCGCACTACGGCGATCGTCTGGGGATGACAGTATTCATCCACCAGGTAGACCGGGTCCCGCTTCACCGCGCTCATCGCCAGGGTGAGACTCATCGCCTCGGCCGCGGCGGTGGCCTCGTCCAGCAGCGAAGCGTTGGCGATCTCGAGGCCGGTCAGGTCCGAGACCACGGTCTGAAAGTTCAGCAGCGCCTCCAGCCGGCCCTGGGAGATCTCCGCCTGATAGGGCGTGTAGGCGGTGTACCAGCCGGGGTTCTCCAGCACGTTCCGCTGCACTACCTGTGGGGTGAAGCACCCGGCGTAGCCCATCCCGATGTAGGACCGGAACACCGTGTTCATCCCAGCCAGACCGCGGAGCGCCTGGAGCACCTCCCGCTCGCTCCGTCCCGGAGGAAGCGCCAGCGGGCGCCGGAGCCGGATTTCGTCGGGAACGACGGTGTCGATGAAAGCGTCGAGCGACTCGTAGCCGAGCTGCTCGAGCATCTCGGCGACGTCCTCCCGCCGAGGGCCCACGTGGCGGTAGGCGAAGTGCCCGGGATGGAGAACGTCGGTCGCGGGGGTGGCGGGGCCGGCGGAGAGAACGGTGGTCATGGGGTGATGAGCCTCAACTGTTGACCAAGGGAGATAGACCTGTCATCCTGTCATCCCGAGCGCAGC
>JACCSE010000127.1 GCA_013813145.1 Gemmatimonadales bacterium | reverse complement strand
GACCTGAGACTTGAGACCTGAGACCCCACGACTTGAAACCTTTGACCTAGGATCCCAACATGCGCATTACCACCCCCGCTGAAGTCGCCCGGCAGGCGGGCAATAAATATCTCGGCGTGCTGGTCGCCGCCAAGTTCGCCCGATTCCTGAACGAGTTCCCCAAGGATCAGCTCTCGGCCTCGGGCGAAAAGCTCACCACTCAGGCGCTCGATTCGCTGGTCGAGGGTGAGCTCAACTACAAGCTGGTTCGTCGCCGCCGCAGCGAGGCCTGATGGTGTGGGCCGGCCGGCACGTCGTTCTCGGCGTGTCGGGCGGGATCGCATGCTATAAGAGCTGCATCCTCGCCCGCCGCCTCTCCGAGGCGGGAGCGCGGGTGGACGTGGCGCTGACCCGGGGAGCTGCCGAGTTCGTCCGGCCGCTTACCTTCGAGGCGCTGACCGGGCGCCCCGTCCTCTCCTCGCTGTGGGAGCAGGGCGGGGCGCTCTCCCATCTCCGCTGGGGGCAGCAGGCCGACCTGGTGATCGTGGCGCCGGCAACGGCGCACCTGATCGCGCGCATGGCCCAGGGAATGGCCGACGATTTCCTCACGACGCTCCTCCTGGCTCGCACCGCGCCGGTGCTCCTCGCCCCCGCCATGAACGACGAGATGTTCGCCCGCCCCGAGACTCGGGACAATCTCGAGCGCCTCCGCCGGCGGGGCGTCGCGACCGTGGGTCCCGAGGTCGGCGCGCTGGCCGAGGGGCCCTCGGAGCGTCCCGGCCGGATGAGCGAGCCGGAAACCATTCTTGCTCACGCCGCGCGCCTGCTCCGGGGGCAGGGCCGGCTCGCCGGCCGGCGCGTGGTCGTCACCGCGGGGCCGACCCGGGAGTCCATTGATCCGGTGCGGGTGGTGACCAATCGCTCGAGCGGGAAGATGGGGTACCGGATCGCCGAAGCCGCATGGGAGCGCGGTGCGGATGTCGTGCTGATCTCGGGACCGGTGGCGCTCCCGCCGCCGGTCGGCGCCACGCTCCGGCGGGTGGAGAGCACCAAAGAGCTGGAGCTGGCGGTACGCCGGGAGCTGCCCCAGGCCGACGTGCTGGTCATGGCCGCCGCGCCGGCCGACTTCCGTCCCAGCTCTCCCAGCGACAGCAAGCGGTCCCGGATCGATGGGGCGCTGGCCATCCCCATGGAGCCGACCGACGACATCCTGAGCGCCACCCGCGGCGAGCGCCGGACCGGCAGCGTGACGGTGGGCTTTGCACTGGAGACCGGCGACGCACTCGCGAAAGGTCGCGCGAAGCTGGAGCGAAAGGACCTCGATCTGATCGTCGTCAACGACGCGCTCGAGCCCGGCGCCGGCTTCGAGCACGACACCAACCGGGTGGCGATTCTCGGCCGCGACGGCACGCCGATGATCCTGCCCCTGAAATCGAAGCGCGAGGTGGCGGAAGCCATCCTCGACGCCGTGGAGAAGGCGATTGACTGACGTGTGGCGAAGGTATGTCGAGCAGCAGATGGAGTTGGGGGGGAGAGAAGTGATGATCAGCGGGGCAGCGGGGCAGGGGGGCAGGGGGGCAGACGATGCGGGAGCCAGATCGGCGCCAGAGGGCGAAACCACTGTCCCGCCGCCGCCCGGCCCCGCTGTCCCGCTATGGACCCGCGGCGCGCCGCCGATTCCCGGTCCCGGCCTGGCGGTGACATCGCCCGAGCCGCGGCTGCTCGGCGGCGACCTTGGGGCGCTGGACTCCATCGAGGCGGTCGCGGAGCGGATCCGCACGACGTACTGCTGTGGGCTCTGCCGGCAGAGAACCAACGCCGTGCCCGGCGAGGGGAACTCGCGGGCGCGACTGGTGCTGGTCGGCGAGGGCCCGGGCGCCACTGAGGACGCCACCGGGCGTCCCTTCGTGGGTCAGGCGGGGCAACTGCTCGACAGCATTCTTCAGGCTATTGATGTTCCGCGGGAGACGGTGTACATCACCAATATCGTCAAATGCCGTCCGCCCCAGAACCGGAAGCCCCTGCCCGATGAGATCGCCGCCTGCATCCCCTATCTCCACCGCCAGCTCGATCTGATTCGCCCAAAGGTGATCGTCACCATGGGCGGCACCGCGGGGGAGGCGATGCTGGGGGTGAGGAAGAGTCTCGGGGAGCTGCGCGGCAAGGTGCACACCTACAACGGCATCCCGCTCGTGGTGACTTACCATCCCGCGGCGCTGCTCCGGAACCCGAATTGGAAGAAGCCGACCTGGGATGACGTCCGTATCGCACGACAGCTACTCGACCGCTGACGCCTACGTCGGCCGCTCGGCGCCGTGGAGCGCAGAGGCGGAGCAGGCCGTGCTCGGGGCCATGCTGCTCGACCAGGACGCGGCCCTCCGCGCCGCCGAGCTGGTGGACGACGGGATGTTCTACCGGGAAGCGCACCGCCGGCTGTTCCGGGCGATGCTCGCGCTCACCGAGCGGCGAGTGGTCATCGATCACATCACCCTGCGCGACGAGCTGCTTCGGCGCGGGGAGCTGGAGACGGCCGGCGGCCACGAGTACCTCGCCGAGCTGGTGGACGCGGTGCCCACCGCCGCCAATCTCGAGTTCCACGCCCGCATCGTCCGCGACAAGGCGATCCTCCGCCGTCTGATCGAGACCTCCACGTCCATCATCACCGAGGCATACGACGGCCACTCGACCGCCACCGAGCTGCTCGACGTCGCCGAGTCGCGCATCTTCCAGATCTCCCAGCAGCGGGGTGACGAGGGGTTCACCCGGATCAAAGAGATGCTCTGGCCAACGATGGAGCGCATCGAAACGCTCCAGCGCAGCGGCAAAGCGATTACCGGAGTGCCGAGCGGATTCATAGACTTGGACGCGATGACCTCAGGGTTCCAGCCTTCCGAGCTCGTCGTGGTCGCCGCCCGGCCCTCCATGGGCAAGACGGCGTTCTGTCTCAACATCGCCGCCAACGCCGCGGCGGAAGGGCAGGGAGTGGCGGTGTTCTCGCTGGAAATGTCCAAGGAAGCGTTGGTCCAGCGGATGCTCACGGCCACCGCTCGGGTAGACAGCCACCGGGTGCGCCAGGGCACGCTGCGCGACTCGGACTTCACCCAGCTCGCCCGCGCCGCCGGGATCCTCCAGACCTATCACCTCTGGATCGACGATACCCCGTCCATCACCCTGCTGGAAATGCGGGGCAAGGCGCGCCGGCTCAAGATCGACAACGATCTCAAGCTGGTCATCGTAGATTATCTCCAGCTGATGCGGAGCCCGGAATATTCCGAGAACCGGGTTCAGG
>JACCSE010000124.1 GCA_013813145.1 Gemmatimonadales bacterium | reverse complement strand
CCCCGCCAGCTCCCCCACCCCCAACTCCCGCGGCTTGTCCAGCAACGCGGTGAGCCACGCCGCCCGGCCGAGCACCGCCGCCGGGCTCACCCCTGCCCGCCTGAGCTCCCGGATGCCGCTGTCGCCGCTCGCCTTGCTCAGCTTGGCGCCGTTCGGTTTGGTGATGAGCGGATGGTGCAGGAACACCGGCGGCCGCGCCCCACCTAGCAGTCTTCCCAGCCGGAGCTGGCGTCCGGTCGAGCTCAGCAGATCTTCCCCCCGGATCACCAGGTCCACCCCGTGCCGCAGGTCGTCCACCACGACGGCGAACTGATAGGTCCACTGCCCCCGCCGATCCCGCACGAGAAGATCGCCGCACTGCGCGGCCGGGCGCTGAACCCGCTCGCCGAGCAGGGCGTCGGTGAACCGCTCGGTACCGGCCTCGATGCGGAGCCGTACGCCGCGGCCGGTGGCGATCCCCAGCCCCCGCTCGCGACAGCGTCCGGGGTAGGGAGTCTCCTCGTTAAACTGATCGCCGCCTTCGGCCGCGATGTCCCGCCGGGAGCAGTCGCAGCCGAATACTTGTCCGCCGCCGTCTCCGGCTCCAATGAGCCGGCGCAGCGCCTCGTCGTAGGTCCCACCGCAGTCGCTCTGCCGAATGGGCGACGTCCCGGCGCGAAGCTCCCCGATGGCGCCGGCATCGGGCTCCAGGCCGAGCCACTCCAGATCCTCCAGCAAGGCAGCTTCATATTCCGGGCGGCAGCGCCCCCCATCGTGGTCCTCCAGCCGGAGCAGGACGCGTCCGCCCAACGCGCGCGCGATCCCCCAGACGTGAATCGCGCTGGCGACGTGCCCCAAGTGCAGGTAGCCGGTCGGACTGGGTGCGAAGCGGGTGAGCGGCCGGTCGGGAAGACGGGCCGCGAGGGCGTCCAAATCGAGCGAAGCCATCGAGCAAAGATCGCCGGTCGCCGGATCTTGCGCGACGCCGAGGCGGGTACATCATTGACGGCAGGATGGCCATCACCGAAGTCACGGTCACCGACCTCAGCGATTTCATCGCCAAGGTCACTCCCACCGAGCCCGACCCGATGACCGGCCGGCGGCGGGACAGCGGTGTCTACCGCGGTGCGGCCGATGCTTCCTGGCCACTCTTCACCAGCCTCGACACCCTGGGCGGAGTCTCGCCGCCCCACGCCAAGGCCGACCTGGAAGAGCACATCCTCCGGAATTTCATTCGCTACTCCCGCCCCCACTTCGCCACCCCGCCGGTGAACGACTGGGAAGTGCTGGTTGCCGCGCAGCACCACGGCCTGCCCACCCGCTTGCTGGACTGGACCTATTCTCCGTTGGTCGCCGCCCACTTCGCCACGGTCGAGGGACGGCCCGGCGCGGACCGTGCCGTCTGGCGGCTGGACTGGAAGGCGGTGCACCGACGCTTCCGGCTACCGGAGCTGGCGCTGCTGATTCAGGATCTGGAGGGAACCTTCGGTGACGCACGGCCGTTCACGCCGTGGACCTTGTTCGGAGGAGGCAAGGAGCGGCGCGAGTTCGCCTGCATGATCGAGCCGCCCTCGCTGGACGCCCGGATCGTGGCGCAGGCGGCGACCTTTACCCTCTGCTCCGCGAAGCGGCAGTCGTTCGACAGCTTTCTCGATCGGCACGAGCTGGGCTCGGCGCTGACCAAGTTCGTGATCCCGTCCCACGAGGCCGGCGGACTGCGCGACCAGCTGGACCTGGTGAGCGTGGACGAGCGCCGGCTCTTCCCCGACCTGGACGGCCTCGCCGCACATCTCAGGCGCTACTACTCATGACCCATAGCCCGAACCGCTGCGTCGGCCAGGCGGCCAGGCGCGGCGGGATCGGAACCGAGGAATAGCCCGGGCTCCAGCAGTTCCAGCTCCATGAGCCGGAAGGTGCCGTCCACAATGCAGCCGTCGACCCGGGCGTAGAGCGTCCGCCGGCCCGACGCGCGCAGCCCCGCCTCCGCCTGACTCACCAGGGCGGCCGGAGCGTGCTCCGAGGAATAGATGCCCCCGTGGTTCGCCTGCACGCGGAAATCCCCGGGTCCTGGCCGCTTGAGCACCGCATGGCTGTACACCCCGCCGAAGAAGCAGAGCGACCATTCGCCGTCGGTCTGAATGCCGGGCAGAAACGGCTGCACCATGAGCGGCCCGGCCGCCAGCAGGCGGCGATATCTGCCCCCGTCGGCCGCGAGGGTGGCCCGGGAGGCGCGCCAGGTATCGCGCGCCGACGCGGACACCACCGGCTTCACCACCACCTCGTTCCAGCCCGCCTCATCGAGAACGGCATCCAGCGGCGCCTCACCGCCCTCGACGAACCGGGTGGGAACGATCGGGACCCCGGCGACTTCCAGCTCCCGCAGATAGGTCTTCCGCGCGTTCCATCGGAGGACCTCCGGCGGGTTCCAGAGCTGGACACCGCCCTGTTCCAGCCGGCCGATCCAGGTGTCGAACTCCGCGAGGCGATAGTGGTAGTCCCAGCACGAGCGCACTACGACCGCGTCGAAGCCGCTCCAGACCACCTCGGCATCGTCCCAGACGGCCGGTTCCGCGGTGACGCCTGTTTTCGCGAGAGCGACTTGAAGCAGCCGGTCGTCCTCCACCAGCCGGGGAAGCGCCCGGCAGGTGGCCAACGCCACCCTCACTCTAGGTCGAAGCCGCCGGGGTCCGGGTCGGAGGAGCGGAACGCCACGGCGCGGCGGCCGGCGAGTCGCCCCGCCGCCTTCTGCTCCACGTCACCGACGCGGCTGAGGAGGATGTTGAAGTCCCCTCTCGGTGCCCAAATCGTCTCGATCCCGATAAAGTCGTCCGCCTGCCAGGCCGCGGTCGTGGCCCGGTCCGAGTACTCGATTTCCCAGTGGCTCCCATCCTCCAGGGTGACGTACCGCCCACCGCCTTCCACCGCACTCACGTAGAGGCCAAGCGGCGGATGCACGCGGGTACAGCTCCAGTCGGAGAGACAGGACGGCGGGGGCGTGGGGGCGACGTCCTGAGCGGCGGCGGGGGCCGCGCTCCAGACGGTGATGGCCAGTGCCAGGCCGGCGATCGAAGCAACGCTACGCATCGGTATACCCTCCATGGTCGGTCTCTTGAGAATACACCTGGAAGGGAACTCCGCTAGCGGCGGCCGGCGACCTCGGGGAGGACCTGGCCTTCCACCGGCTGGGTCGGCCTGATCCCGAGGAGTGCCGCCAGAGTCGGCCCGATGTCCACGGTCCGGACCGGGCGACGGATCCTCGCCGGCCGAAGTCCCGGCCCCATGAAGGCGATCGGCACGAGCACGTCCAGCTCGGCGGTGCTGCCGTGCTCCGCGATGGTTCGCCCTGGAGGCGACCAGACGAAGCCGGGCTCGATCGCGGCGCAGAGGAGCCATCCCAGGTCGCTGGGGAGCTGGTTCTTCCAGAGCGTGGCCTCGCGGTCGGCCACGGGAGCGGCACGGAGCGACTCCGGGGTGAAGACCCGGCGTATCCCCGGCCGGCCACGGGCGGCGGCCGCGAGGGTGGAGGCCAGGCTATCCACGCTGATACCCCGCGCCTGAAGCGCCAACCTGTCAGCGAAGAGCAGACCGCTGTCGAACACCAGCCCGAAGTCGCGCCGGTAGCGCCGGGCCAGCGCGGTGCCGGCGCCGGCAGCCAGGTCCCCGAGCCAGATCCGGCGGGCGGGACGGCCGTTCGCCCGGCTCCATTCCGGCATCGGCTGCACGCCATGGTCGGAGGTGAGCGCGACGACGGTGCGCTCCGCCGGCACCAGCACGGCGAGCGAGTCGAGGAAGCCGCCCAGCCAGCGGTCGAGCCGCAGCAGGTGGTCGTGCAGCTCGCGGGAGTCGGGACCGTAGTCGTGACCCACCGCGTCGGTAGTCGAGAAGGACACCGTGAGCAGGTCGGGTCGAGCCCGCCGGCCCAGCTCGAGCTGCCGCACGCCCTCCAGCGCGAACTCCGCGGTGAGCGAGTCCATCCACGGGTAGTAGCTGAAGAGCCGCGCCGTCTCCTCGGCGGTGGCGGGGAGCCGGTGGGGGAAGGCGACGTCGCGGCCCCCATGCTCGAAGGGCAGCGCGTCCCGTTCCCCATAGGCGGCCGGAGGCAGCAGGAGGTCCCAGGTGGTTCCCGCCAGCCGCTCGGCGCTGCGCCGCGCGTTGAACGCCTCCACCCAAGGCGGAAGAGCGTCGGTGTAGTATCGGCTGGTCGAGAACCGGCCGTCGTGGAACCAGTAGACCTGGCCCCGGGCGCCGCCGGTCATCAGAATCGCTCCGCGATCCTTGCGAGAGACGGCGAGCTGGCGCACCTCGGGGTCCCTCGTGAGCATCCAATCGTAGAGCGCCGTGCCGCGAAAGTAGCGGGGCGAAGCGCCGAGCGCCTGGGGGTTGCCGAGGAACGGCGCGGCGGCATCTTCGACCCCGTGTTCGTTATTCACGATGCCGGTGCTCGACGGACTCCGGCCCGAGAGCATCGCCGCGTGACCCGGCGCCGTTTCGGTGATCGCGTGGTACTGCTGCCCGCGCTCGTACAGGACCGCCCGGTCGATCAGGCGGCGGAAGCCACCGGTGAATTGGCGATCGAAGGTGCGCAGGTAGTCGGGGCGGAGCTGGTCCACCGCGATCACGACCACCAGCGAGATGCCGCGCCCCCGGGGATCCACCGTCCGCCGCTGGGCCGCGGCGGTCGTGGGGAGCAGCGGGAGCAGGACGGCGGACAGGAGCAGACGCATGGTGAGCATGACCGCAGAGTAACCGGTCACGGGCTACGTCGCCTTCCTGGGCCGGCGCCCGAGCCAAGCCTCCCGTAGCCGGCGCTGCTCCTGGGTCGGGTTGGGCTCGATCTCGAACCGGACCGGCCGCCCATCGGCGTCCTCCGCCAGCCGGATCCCGAGCTTGGCATAGTACTCCTCGATCGGCAGCTTGTCCGACTCCCAGACATAGCGGGCGAAGAAGTCCCGCACCTCGGGGTAGGTCATCGCCACCAGCGTGTCCACCAGTCCGGCCTCGGGGAAGGCGCGGTCCTTGCCGAACTTCCGGGTGAGCTCCAGGATCACGTCCTGGAGCCCCCGCTCGCCCTTCGACAGCTCGAGCAGCCGGATGTCCAGCAGCCCGGCGGTCAGGGCGCCGCGCATGTAGATGTTCGCGTACTGGGCCTGTCCCGAGTCGCTGTACGAGGTGAGCGCCAGCTCGCGCAGGCTGTAGGAGGAGTCGAAGGCGGTCCGGTCGATCTGAATCTTTCTGAGCGTGTGGGCGAGGTAATCTTCCGGGCTCTTGAGGCCGGCACGGAGCTGCATCACGTGCGCCGCCCACTCGGTCGTCCCCTCGTAGAGCCAGAGATGCTGCGACGGCACCGGAGTGACGAAGTTGAAGTGCTCGATGATCTCGCTGTGAATGTTGAGCGGCGTCACCACGTGAAAGAATTCGTGGGCCGCGATATCGGTGAGGGACTGTCCCAGCGAATCGGTGAACTCGCCCTCCTCGAACACGTACTCCGAGCTCAGCGAATGCTCCCACGCCCCGGCCGACTGATCCTCGAAATGATAGAGAAAGGTGTAGCGATCCACCGGCAGGCGGCCCAGGAACCGGCCCGCGGCCTCCAGCATGTCGTCCATGGCGCCCAGAAGCTGGGGCGCCTTGATCTTATCGGTCTTGGAGTAGACGTAGATCTCCACCGGCACCCCGGTCACCATCATCCGGGCCTCGGTGAGACGGCCCAGGAGGATGGGTGAATCGATCAGCTCGTCGTAACTCTCGGCGTGGTAGACTCCCTTCCCGTCGCGCTCCAGCGCGGTCCCCACTACCCAGGCGGCTGGATAGGCCAGCCGGAGCCGCACCGGCGCTTGCTGAAGCCCGGACGGATAGCCGATGACCGCGTGTGGATTGATGAGGACGTGGTCGCGCTCGATGGACGTACCGCACATCAGGTACACCTGATTCTGCTCGACCTCGGTGTCCCAGGTCTCGGCGATGGCGTAGCGGATGGTTCGCGCCCGCGCGGGCTCGGCGATCCGCCACTGGTTCACCGACACCTGCTCCACCGGAATCCTGGCACCGGCGGCATCGAGCGCCTCGAACCCGCGCACGAAGCGCCCAATGTTCATCACCTGATAGGTCCCGGGCGCAGTCGAGGCGAATTGATAGATCCCGTTGTCAGGACCCAGTCCCTTCACAGTGAGGGTCACCTTGAAGAGGTCATCGGCCCGGTCGTTGAGGTCGACGGCATAGCTGAGCGACGGCGCCGCGGTCGCGACGGCAGGCGTCGAGCTCGGCGCGGCCGCACCCAGCGTGGCGAACAGCAGTTCGGAGAGACGGGGCATCTGGCGTCCTGCGTGGGAGTCGTGGGCCGGCTGGGAGTGGGGGACGTCGAGTCTAGGGGACGGACATACGGACCCCGAGGTTTCAGCCGGGACCCCGCCCCTGGCAGCGGCAAGATAGCGGATCCGGAGGTCAGCCTTGTGTCTTACAGCCGATATAGTTATCATAGCAATTATTGCTTAGCCTGCCACCACGGCTCGAGGTGTAAATGAACCAGCGTTCCAGCGCCGTCCAACGGGAGATCCGTCAGACCCGGGGCTTCCGGTCCCGGTCGCAGGAGGCCACCGTCGCCCTGCTGCGCACCGCCTCGGTGGTGAGCCGCACGCTGGGTCGGGTGGTGGAGCCGCACGGCCTCAGCCTGGCCCAGTACAATGCGCTTCGCATCGTGCGAGGCGCCGGCCGCGCCGGGGTGGCGACGTTGGCGGTTCGGGAACGGATGATCGAGGAAGGCACCACGATCACCCGCATCCTGGACAAGCTCGAGGCCGCCGGGCTCATCCGCCGTAAACGGAGTGAGCCGGACCGCCGGCAGGTCCTCTGCTACGTCACCGAAAAGGGCGGCCGGCTCCTGACCGAGCTGGACCCGAAGGTAGACGCGGCGGACGAGGCGGCGGTCGCGGCCTTGGGAGCGACGCGCACCGAGGACTTCGTCCGGATGCTGGACGACATCCGCCGCGCCAACGCCGTCAGCGGAGCGGCGCGGAGTACCGCTGTGCGGGCCGGCGGGCGCTAAACCGGGGAGCGTTCTGCCTTACTTGATCATTTATACTTGTTAGAGCAAGTATTGTGTCAACAACTAGAGGAGAGGACCATGCTGCGCCACCTGCTCCACACCACCGACGATCTCTCCCCGTTGGCCGCCCGGGTCACCCTGGCCCTGGTCATGTTTCCCCATGGAGCGCAACACGCGCTCGGCTGGTTCGGCGGCTATGGCTTCAGCGGCACCTTGGCCTGGATGACCGGCACACTCGGCTTCCCCGCCCCGCTCGCCGCCCTCGGCATCGTCACCGAGCTGATCGCGCCGGTCGCGCTGCTGCTGGGTCTGGGCGGTCGGATCGCCGCGCTTGGCATCGCGGGCGTCATGGTTTTTGCGGCCAGCACCCATCTGGAGCACGGTTTCTTCATGAACTGGTTCGGCTCTTTGCCGTCGGGATCCGAGGGATTCGAGTATCACCTGCTGGCGCTTGCCCTGGCGGCGGTGGTGATGATACGGGGGAGCGGGGCGCTGTCGATCGATCGGTGGCGGTCCTGAGCGCCCCAGTGCGCCTGAGCATGGAGGACCCGGGCCTGTACCAGTATGCGCTCAGTACATAGAAGCTAGCATATAGCTTAGTTAGTTGCCGATGACGACATTGATGGGTATTATGCTACCCATGATATCACGCGCACATACTCACCAGCTGGCCAGCGATGGCATTCCTAACATATGGAAGCTATTTAACTTACGTGAATCACCCCACTTTCAGGACCCCCTGGGCCGAGCGGACCCCTTCTGCTACCCGACCGAACTCTTTGTAGGCCGGGAAGCCGAGGTGCGGGCCCTTCTCACCGGGATCGCGAGTGCGGCAAGTTCGCGTCAGGCCGTGGCAGGAAGCGCAGGCGTGGGGAAGACCACCCTGGTGCAGCAGGTGAAGGCGGAGGCCCTGCGGGCGGGCTACTGGTCGACCGACGCACTGGTGCCGATCTATCCGGGCGACACGACGGACGCGCCCATCGTGCGCATCCTGGGGGCCATGTACGAGACGGTGCTCGCCATGCTCGGCCCCCGGCTCGAGTATGAAGAGGCGGGTCGGGAGGCCAAGCAGCTAGTCCGCACGTTCCGCGTGGCGAGCGGCGGCCTCACGCTGGGCCACCCGGTCGTGGGCACCGTGGGAGGGACCCGCGGCGAGCAGGTCGTCACGCCGCCCGGCGTGGGGCTTCTGGAGGGCCCGCGACTCATTCGGCGGCTCCTCACCCTGGCCGAGATCGAGGGTGCGCGGGGCGTCCTCCTCCACCTGGACAACCTCGAACACCTGACCGACGCCGACGAGCGCGCCGCGGCGCAGACGCTCCGCGGGCTCCGCGACCCACTCTTTCTGCAGTCGGGGCTCCACACGATCGCGGTGGGCACGACCGACGCCGTGCATGGAGTCCTGATGAGCACGCCGCAGATGCGGAGTGTCTGGGCAACGCCGATGATCCTGGCTCCCCTGACGGCGGCACAACTAGACGCGCTGCTCGCCGCACGCTACCACTACCTCGTCCACGACGAGAGCCGCCCGGTGGTGCCACCCATCGCACCTGACGCCGTAGCCATTCTTTATACGCTCTACCAGGGCGACCTGCGCGGTACCCTCCGCGCGCTCGACGAGGGGGCACAGCTCCTCCTCGGCTACGGCGCGGCCGGCGGCACCGCGCCGCTCACATATCCGGAGCTCGCGAGCGTGCTCGGCCAACGCTATCGAACCGAGCTCACCACGTCGCTCGACGAGCGCCGCCTCGGCAAGTTCGAGGCGCTCACCGCGACGGGGGGCAAGGCCTGGACCCAGGCGGAACTCGGCGGCATCTGGCAGTTGAGTCAGTCGCGCGTCTCGCGGCTCGCGCGCGATCTCGTGGCGAGGGGGTATCTAGTCGTGCTCCCCCGGGTCACGGGCGAGCCCGGACGTTACGCGCTTTCGGGCACCAGCCGGATCATCTTCCAGGGAGCTGACCGCCCGCGGGTGCAACAGGCGTTCTGAGTGGGGTGGTGACTCGAGAGGCGCCGACCGGAGTCGAACCGGTGATGGAGGTTTTGCAGACCTCTGCCTTACCACTTGGCTACGGCGCCTGGGGACAGTTAAGGTAGCCACGTACAATAGACATGCGGTAGATGCCCAGCCGCTCACTCCCGGTGCCCTCCGCCTCCGGCTCCGGTTGCCGAACCCAGTACTCCGGGATGCCTGGCCAGCGTTGACGATCTTCGATGACATATCAACGTCGGCCGAATGTCCAGTCGGTGAAGAGCCCGACCCACATGGTCCGATCACGGCTGCCGCCGAATGTCCCAGCCCACGGCCAAAGCCCGGCTGCCACCGCCGCCGAGACGATGAAGAGAATCAGGCGCCCATACCTGCCACTGTCCTCCGAGTGGCTCTCTGGGGGCGCCGCACCAGAATGGCGCCCCGTGAGCGCCGCGAGCGTCAGCGAGACTAGGCTCACGGCCCCGAACACGATGGCTACGATCTTCAAGTGTTCTGGTGCCACGGCGCCTCTTACCCGGGTGCTTACGGTCCGCGCGGCATCAGCTCAGGGCTTGATCGCCTGTCAGGGCCAACTCAAGGCAAACAGCTTTGGCGGGACGGAACCACTCAGCGGGGGCTACGAAATCCAAGTGACCTGCCGCTAGAATCTACGTGCGATATCAGCCAAGGTTCCGCCGCGTTGTCCGCCGGATCTATGCGAGCGGGATCCCTTTTCTAGTGCTCATCCACGGAACTACGTGACGCTCCCAGAGCCGGAGTATCTAATCCTTGCGGCTGTCAGTGTCGCGTCAGGTCTCGCCCTCGGGCCGGTGATCCGTCAGCGGCTGCGGCGCTTTCTCTTCGCCGGTGGGGCCGGGGCAGCGTTCCTCGCTACCGCGCTGGTGTGGTCCGCCTCGCGGGGCCTCGTGCGAGAGGGGCTCGCCGTTAACCTTGTCGGAGCCGCACTGTTCGGAGTTGCGGCCGTGCTACTCCCCTTCTCGGCCGGCGCATCGCTGACGGGGCCATGAGTGGGCGACCACAGGCTCCATGCGCCGTCTTGCCTCCTGGGGCTTCTGGCAGCACACTGACTGGCACGCCGAGTCGGGCGCGGGCATAGGATAAGACTCGCTTGAGCAGGCTGAATCCGATCGTCAACGCATCCAACTTCGACGGAGGCGGTATGAACCGGATTGCCGTAGGCGCTGTCGCAGGGCTGGTGCTCGCACTGGTCGTCTCGTTCTCTCTGACTGGTGGTGCGGGTCGGGTACTCGTGCCGGCTCTTCTCAACGCCGTGGCCGGCGCGGCGGTCGGGTTCGTCGCTGAGCGGTCTGGCTCTCGGGCCCTGACGTTGCTGAGTGGTGTCGTGCTCGGCCTGTTGGCCTGGTGGTTCGTCGGGAGAGGCTCGGGATCGGGCAACACGGCCTTGCTTGTCGGTGCGCTCGTCGGTCTGAGCATCGGGGCTATCGTGAGCTTCCGCGGTCGTCCGACAAGACGGGGTACAACGGAGCCATGACCAACGATCGCGTCTGGGCCCGGTGCCCCGCACCTGGCCTGGACGCGACCCCCTTCTACGCGGCGCCGATGCTCCTGCCACAGGGCCCGAAGTCGTTCCGAGGAAGTCTTCGGATGCGTACTCGAACCGGCAGCGGGCGCACCTCCTATGCTTAGCCCCGTGTAGCGTAACGTGCTGAAGCTTGCAAGTTGCGGCGAGGCGGCCCCTCCGGTTGAGAGCGAGTCTGACTATCGCCAGGCCACAGAACTGAAGGTCAGACCAGTATTTTAGCCTCTTCCATTCTGGTGGGCTAAATTCTGGCACATCTTCTGCCTGCTTCACCTCGCCGCACAGCGGCTCCCCCCTAGTCCGTCTCGCTTCTTGTCCAAAATGCCTGCAACCGGAGCCACCCATTGAGGCAACTCATCCGGCGGTTATGCACCTGCGACTCGGGGGCCGGCGTTGTGGAGTACGCTCTGCTGATTGGACTCCTTGCTCTCGGCCTCGCCGGAGTTCTGGCGGTTTATCGCAACGCCGTCGGCGACCTCACCAACCGGACAGCGGTCACCATTTCAAAGCAGTCCAGCAGAGGGTACACCGGAGCCGGAGGCGCAAGTAGGATCCCGGTCGGCAGGAGGCCCCCTGCTGGTGACCCGGAGCCATTAGATCCGAAGCCGTCTGATCCGGATAGCACCTCTCCGGATAGCACCTTAGCCGCCGCGCGGGCTTCGAACTAAGTCAGTCGCGGCCCAGTCCCGGCCGCACATCACAGCGCCCTGCTCTCAGCCCCTGTAAGGTGCAGATCCGCTACCCAGGGGTGTAACATGTGGTTCCGAGGACGTGCCATCCGACAACGAGAGGCGCGCCTCCGACTCGAATACGCTGACTTGCACCCTCGCCTCAAACCCAATCGCTGGTATCCGATTCATAGGTTGGTCAAGCGGCTTCGTGGCCGCCCGTCCGGATCGCCGCGCCCACTGCTGGAGGAGCACTTCGAGTTTCGGGCTGGACTCGATAGGCGGAACGCCGCCTGGCCCGAGCTGCGCCAGCGTGCAGACGACGGGCCGCCAGAGCGCCCCACGTTACACTAACGGAAGGCGCGGCTCCGCGACATGTTTGCACGGTTCGACCGGGCAGGGCGGAGCTGAGTGGCGGCTTTCGGCGTGGGAGCACCGCCGATTGCGCCAACCTGATGTTCGGCGCACCCTGCGACGTTACCCGTAGCATCCTCTTCGTGGATAGAGCCTGAGACCGCGCCATGCGGCCCAGGGCGACCGTGAGCCCACGAACGACAGGACGCGCTCCCTTCGCGCACGAGCTCCGCGCCTTGCCACGTTGCGAATCCTGGCCCAACTTCGCTGGGGATGATGCCGGCGGGCTGGGGACGGAGCCGGCACATTAGAAAAAGGAGAATCCCGTGAACACCATGACCCGGGAAGCGAAGCTCCGGCCCGAGTTCGCCGGGCTCTATCCCGCTCTGCAGCCTGGCGTCTGGGTAGCCGCAACAGACCTGGGCCACCAGCTCCTGCTATGGCACCTCACCGCCGGGCTGCCGCCCGAGGGTGAGCGCATCATGAGCGAGGAGCACTTCGAGTTCCGCGGCGGGGCCCAGCGCAACGGCGCCTGGGTCAATCAGCGGAACGAGCGGACGCCGCAGTGAGCTGCACCGCCCCGGCCGGCTGCACCGGCGTGACCGACGTGCGGAGATAGGCGTTCGGATCGTGCATGAGGGCGCCGGGGGGTAGATACTGGTACAGCGGTCCCAGCTCCTGCCGCACCCGGGCGACGTAGAACTCTGGTAGCGTTTCGGTCTGGCCCTCGAAGAAGTCCCGCATGGACCGATCGCTATCCAACAGCCCGCGAATCATCGTGTGATAGCGGATCCGCCCCCAACCCTCGGTCGAGACCGACCGCACCACGTTCATCCACTTCGGGATCATCGTCGCGGTCGCCGGGATCCGCTTGAGGATGGCGCGACCCGAAAAACTATAGCGGCTCAGGTCCACGAGGTTGTCGTAGAATTCCGGCCAGGTGTAGTGCCGCGGCGCGACGTTCATCGCGTGGTTGTTGTTGAGGAAATGAAACGGGAAAGGGCGTACCCGGCCGGCCCGCTGGTACTCGAGGTTGAGCGGTGCGGCCCGTCCGAAGGCGGATAGCAGGGAATACGCGGGGAATGCGCCCGGGGCCAGATCGAGAAAGCGCTTGGTGAGCTCGAACGGCTCCGGCCCCTTATCCCCGTCCAGGCCGAGGACGAAGTTGGTCTGGATGTAAGGGATGTAGCGAAGGATGAGATTCACGTGCTCGGCGACCTGCTCGACCTTGTCCATTCCGGTCCGGCGGGTTTTCGACTTGTTCCCCATGTCGTACCACGACTCGATGCCCGGCAGAATGGCCTGGAAGCCGTTGCTGCGGAGTCGCTTGAGGTGCTTTTCCGCCAGCAGCGAAAGGCTGCTCTCGGCGATGTGGCGCATCCGTCCCGGCGGCACCGCCGCCTCGACCGCCTCCATGTAATCGTCGAATCGTACCCCGAAGTTGGGGTCGTGCCAGCCCACGATCGGGTTCTTCATCTGGGTCAGCAGGAACGCGAGGTCCTCCCGCAACTGACCGAAGCTCAGCGGCTGATACTCCACCGTCGAATCGATGCAGAAGCTGCAGGTGTAGGGACATCCCAGGCTCCCCAGCATCGGCACGATCTTGATCGCCGGCGCCTTGGCGAGCGTGGCGTCCACGTACTTCCAACGCTCCTTGAGAGTGGGCAGCTCGGCGGGCTGGCGTGCCGCCTCCACGTAGCGCCCGACCGGCCGGTGCTGCGCGGCCTCCTGCAGCACTTCGGCGATGACGGCGCGGTCGGTGAACCCGAGCACGTAGTCGAAGTACTGCGCGGCGTCTTCGGGATAGCAGCGGGCATGGGGGCCGCCGAGGACCGTGACCGCGCCGCGCTGGCGGAACATCGCGCTCAGGGCGTACGCCAGTTGCGCCGATTGGGTGAAGGCCCCGATGAACAGCAGGTCGAGGTCGGCCGGGAGTTCTTCGAGCA
>JACCSE010000114.1 GCA_013813145.1 Gemmatimonadales bacterium | reverse complement strand
GGTCGGTGTCGGACCCCGGCGGAGCAGGTCCCTCGCTGCGCTCGGGATGAGGTATTGCCCGAGAAAGTGCTCACTGCGCGTCCATGGTTATCTGCAGCCGCCGGATGGCCGCTGACCGTAGCCACCTGGTAGTGCCGTTGCGGTAAGGCAGGTCTTCCTCCACTCTCCCGGTCTTCCATCCGTCGGCGTAGCTTTCCCCACCAGCTACTTCCTATCCCGCCACCGAGATCGCGCCATGGACACCACCTTCGTCGACCGCGAGCAGCCCAGGCTACTCCAGGAACTTTCCGAGTTCCTCGCCATCCCGAGCGTGAGCACGTTGCCGGCCCACTCCGGGGACTGCCGCAGGGCCGCGGAATGGCTCCGGACTGAGCTCACCCGACTCGGCTGCCCGGTGGTGACTCTCATCGAGGGCGATGGCCACCCCGTGGTGTGGGCCGAGGGTCCCGCCGTGCCGGGACGCCCCACGCTACTGGTCTACGGCCACTACGATGTGCAGCCCCCCGACCCGCTGGAGGAGTGGGACACCCCCCCGTTCGAACCCACGGTCCGCGACGGCCGGCTCTACGCCAGAGGCGCCGCGGACGACAAGGGGCAGGTCTTTTGTCTGCTCAAGGCCTACGAAGCGGTGCTCGACAGCGACGGCCGGCCCCCGCTCAACCTGCGATTCATTTTCGAGGGGGAGGAGGAGTGTGGCGGGCGGGTAATCTCCGACCTGCTCCGAGCGGAGCCGGAACGCACCCGCGCCGACGCGGCGCTGGTCTGCGATATGTCGTATTACGCCCCCGAGTGGCCCGCGGTGTACACCGGGCTTCGCGGGCTCTGCTACGCGGAGATCTCGGTCCGGACCCTCCAGCGCGACCTCCACAGCGGGACCTACGGCGGCGTCGCTCCCAATGCCATCGAGACCCTGGTCCGCATCCTCGCCGGGCTGAAGGACGAGGACGGCGAGATCCAGATGCCCAAGTTCTACAAGTCGGTCGAGCCGCCCAGCAAGCGGGAGCTCAAAACCTGGCGGAAGCTCCCGTTCGACAAGGAGCGCTTCCTCCACGAGGAGGTCACCTCCCGGGCGCTCACCGGCATGAAGGACTATTCCATCTTCGAGCGCACCTGGGCGCTGCCCACCCTGGAGATCCACGGCATCCGCGGTGGGTTCACCGGCGATGGCGCGAAGACGGTAATTCCGGCGCAGGCCACCGCCAAGGTGAGCCTGCGTCTCGTCCCCGGCCAGCGTTACGAGAAGGTCGGGCGGCAACTGGAGCGTGCGGTCGCCGAGCTGACCCCCAAGTGGGCCGACGCCAAGGTCACCCTGCTTCACGGCGGCGACCCGGTCGTGGTGGACGTCGACCATCCAGCTTTCGGGGTGCTGGACCAAGCGTTCGAGTCGGTAGTAGGACGGAAAGCGGTGCAGGTGCGGGCCGGTGGATCCATCCCGATCATTCCCGAGCTCGGGCTCGCCGGGGCCCCGGTCATCCTCACCGGCATCGGGCTTCCCGACGATGGGCTCCACTCGCCCAACGAGAAGCTCGATCTCGCCCAGCTATGGACCGGGATCCAGATCTTTGGAAGGTTCTTCGAACTGTTTGCCGAGCAGGCTATGGCGAAGGACGGCGGGACGGGGGCGGACGAGAGCGTAGCGGAGGCCGAAGCGGTGGAGATGGCCTAGAGCTCGTCCTCCGGAGCCACCCGCTTCATGGGGCCGGAGTAGCGAGCCTCGGTGCGAGCCTGCAGCTCGTCCACTCCGATGAGCGCGCGCGCCGAGGCGATGATCCCCGCCACCACGTCATCGGCCCAGTACGGGTCGGGACGTTCGCCGGAGGGAAGTTCCGCGGCGCACACCTCTAGATACCGAATGGCCGTGGTGATCCATTCGGTCTGCGCCGTGGCGACGATGGCCCACGATCCGGTGGAGCGGAGCTCCAGCTCCTCCAGCGACTTGAGGTGGGTTTCCACGCCTTCGATGACCTGCTTCGAGCGGAGCCGGTCGGCGATGAGGGTGAGGACGGCACGCCGTTCGCTCTCCAGCGGTTCGGGCAGGGGGGCGAGGTAGTGCCGCTGATCCGCCACCATCTCGGCGAGCCGGATACACACCGCCCGGATGGCGGGCATGAGCGCCGTCGGGGCCTCCCTCGACCAGCTATCGGCGGCCCGTAGGATCTCCGTGAGGCGCTGGTCCGCCTGAGCTTCGGGCGACGGACGGCGAGGTGATTCGGCCATGGTGTGAGGAAAACCGGGTAGCCGAGGAAAGGCAAGATGGCGGCGGGGCAGGCGGGCAGCGGGGCAGCGGGGCAGCGGGGCGGAAACAGCACACCTACGTCATCCCGAGCGGAGTGAGGG
>JACCSE010000100.1 GCA_013813145.1 Gemmatimonadales bacterium | reverse complement strand
GCCAGGTGGAGACGCCGAGGTCCTTGCCCTTATGCGACGCGTAGTGCGTGTTGGCGTCGCCCTTGATCATGACTTCGTTGTCCGGGCCGGTCGAGTACGCGGTCCACATGTGCTTGCCGTCGTTGGCATTGTACGCCGTCACCCGGCCGCGGACGCCGAATTCGCCGCCCGAGATGCCGGCGATGACGATGTCCTTGATCACGATCGGAGCGTTGGTCATCGTGGCGCCCTGCTTGTAGCCGATCGCCTCGGTGCCCGCGCCCGACTTGGCGGGGTGCTTCGCCTTCCACAGCTCCTTGCCGCTCTTGGCGTCGAGCGCGAGCAGCTCACCCTGGAGGAGCTGGATGTAGAGCTTCCCGCTCGGATGGTACGCCAGCCCGCGGTTCACCAGGTCGCAACAGGCGATGGGAATCGCGTCGGGCGACTGGTTGGGCACGTGCTTCCAGATCTGCGGCGCGCCGGCCTTGGAGAGGTCGAGCGCGTAGACGATGTTCGGGAAGCTGGTGTGGATGTAGAGTGTTTTCCCTACGACGAGCGCGTTGCCCTCGTGGCCGCGGAGCGTCCCGGTCGAGAACGACCAGACCGGCCGGAGCTCGGCCACGTTGGAGGTCGAGATCTGCTTGAGCGGGCTGTAGCGCTGCAAGCCGTAATCCCGACCTGTCATGTGCCATTCGCCCTCGGGTGCGTTCAGGGTCCAAGCCCCCGAGCGCGCCTGGGCGTTGGCGGACGCGACGACGGCCACCGACAAGCCGGCCGCGATCCCGCCAGACAGCACCTTCTGCGTGAAACGGTTCATAACTGACCTCAGGATGAAGGGTGGTTCTACTGCTCTACTGCAATCGGAAGCCAAAAATATCGGAAGCCAAAATGCTGCTCGTGCCGGAATGCGGGCGGGCATCGGGCTGGTACCCTGGTGCCGCCGGCGCGAACTAAGGAAGTCGGAGAAGAGCGCCGGGTGGCGGTCGGCGCGCGGCTGGAGCCGCGGCGTTCCGACCTGAGATACGGTCGAATGCCGCCAGCCGGATGTATGGCGCTCGCGCTCCGGCGGCGCTGGCGCGCCGCCGGAGCCGGCTGCACTTGGATTGAAGGGCGGTTTCGTGGCGATCGACTAGCGGAAGGACTGCGGATGCGCTGCGGCGGCTCTGGGTGGAACGAGTGGGACGCCAGCGTCCGCTCGCATCGGCCATTCCGCACTCGGAGTGCAAGCGGGCACCGTGCCGGGGTCGATCGAACCGAGACGGATCGAACGTGGAGCAAATGGCATCGGCGAACCGGAATGATCCCATCGAATTCCCTCAGCTGAGGCGCCGCCGGCGGCGGAGACGCCGCCAACGTGAAGCGCGGCTAGCGTGGATGCGCCGAGCGACGCCGCTGAACCGCGATGTTGTCTGAAAGAGCTATAGTCGGGACGGCGGTTCACTGGAAGGTAATACCGCCGGACCTTCTTCGGGTTCCCTATCGGCGGACGGCTCGATTCGGCTGGATCCCGGCGCCGGGCCCGAGTTCGGAAACCGGCCAAGTCGCCGATTACGGGAGGCTTAGGGCCCCACTATACAGCGCGCAAAATGAACTGTCAATCTAGGAGGTTCGGAGCCGTCCCCCAGCCCAGTCGCGCCCCCGTGCGGGCGAAGCCGCCCTCGAAGACCAGCCCGTGTCCGCCCAGCAGTTGCCGGAGCAGGGCCGCCAGCTCGTGGCCTCGCTCCGGGCCCTCCACGATGCCGTACACCGCCGGGCCCCAGGAGCTCTGTCCGACCCCTGGCGCGCCCCACTCCGACATCCGCCGAATCAAGGCGGCCCCCTGGCCGGGGGCGAAGATCCCTCCCTGCTCGGGCGCGAACCAGGCACCGGTGAGGTGCTGCACCTCGGTGAGGGCTAGGCCGAAGCTCGGCAGGTCGCCCTCGACCAGGGCCGGCAGAAGCTGCATCAAGACGAGGTGGGACACCCGTTCTACTTCACGCTCGGGCGGCGGCGGGAGACGGTCGAAGGCCGATGCCTCGGCATCGCCGCTCAGGCCGGGCGCCCCGGGTGGGACGGCGATGACGCAGCGCCAGAGGTCCGGCACCTCGTAGCGCGCCAGGAGCGGCGCGATGCCCTGCGAGCCGCCCCGCCGTCCCCCTTCCACGATGAACCCGCCCAGGGCGAATGTCCAGGTGCCGATTGCCGAGCGCCGGCCCCGCTCCACCGCCCGAGCGAGCGCCGCCGGGTCGGCCGGCAGCCGGTAGAGCTCCGCCAGCGCGCGAGCGACGGCCAGCCCGAGCTGGGTGCCCGAGCCCAGGCCGCTGTGCGCCGGGATGCCGCGGTGAACGATCAGATGGGCTCCCCCCGCATGGCCGTGGTGCGCCAGGAATCGCCGAGCGAACTCGGCCGCCCGGGAAGAGTCCGGTCCCTGGGCCGTGACGCCCACGCCGGGGCACGCCTCGAGGAGCAGCGATGGCTGTGGCACTGCCGCGCCCAGGCCGCCGAACCGGCGTCCCAGGGCGCCCCGCAGGTCAAGCACGCCGAAGTGGAGCCGGGCGGCGGCCTCCACGAAGACGTTAGCGTGAGCGGACATGCGTCGTCAGCAACGCCATCGCCTCGCGCTCGCGAGGGCCCGCGGTCTTGTCCACGATGATCTGGAGCTTCTCGAACTCCGCTCGGACCTGCTCCGCGGCGAGGAGGTGAGTCCGGGTGGCCAGGATCGCCGCCTCCAGCACCGCGTGACGAGCCCGGTTGAAACCGAGGAACTCGCGCCGGAACGCGCGGTGGACCACCCGGGCCTCGATCCGCGAGCGAGGCGGCGTGTCGTCCACCGAGACCACCTCCAGCTCGCGCCAGGAGCAGGCGGCCTCCAGGACCACTCCCCGAACGACCTCCGCCGCAAACGAGGGGAAGGTGGGACTGGAGATGGCCCCCTGGGCAAAGAGCATCGCGTCGTCGGTGACATTGACGACCGCGACCCGGGAGGCCGCGACGTTCCGGAAGGTGGTCGTCTCGAGGAACGGCTTGAGGACGATCGTCTCTTCGCCCCATTCGACGCCCATGGGGGCGAAGTTCACCACCCCGGCCGGATCCATCGAGGTGACGATGCTCTCGACGATCACCGGACCAGATCCACCGGCGGTGGATCGGTCGCCAGAGTGCTTCCCTCCGCCCGCCCCTTCCCCAGGGCTCCGTCAGCCGCGAGGGGGAGGTTGCGCGGGGTTGCCGGTACACCGTGGAGGAAGTGGTCCACCAGCCGGTAGCCGTGCTCGGTCAGCACCGACTCGGGATGAAACTGCACGCCGTAAACCGGGTGCCGGCTGTGCTGCACCGCCATGATCTCTCCGTCCTCCGAGGTCGCCAGCACCTCCAGCTCGGCCGGCACCGATGCCGGGGCGATCGCGAGCGAGTGGTAGCGGGTGGCGTAGAACGGCGAAGGCAGCCCAGCGAAGAGCCCGGACCCCCGGTGGTGAATCCGGGAGGTCTTCCCGTGCATCGGCCGCCCCGCTCGCACGATCTCCGCCCCGTACGCCGACCCGATGCACTGGTGGCCGAGACACACCCCAAGGATCGGGATGGTGGGCCCCACTTCGCGGACCACCTGGGTCGAGATCCCCGCCTCCGCGGGCGAACAGGGCCCCGGCGAGATGATGACGTGCGACGGCCGCGTCGCAAGGATCTCTTCCACCGTCACCGCATCGTGCCGCCGCACCACCGGCTCCTCTCCCAGCTCGCGGACGTAGCGGGCGAGGTTGTAGACGAAGGAGTCGTAGTTGTCGATGAGGAGGATCATGGAGAGTGGGCTATCAGCTATCGGCCATCGGTCCGGCAGCACCGAGCCTCCGCTCCAGCGGACCGATAGCTGATAGCGGATAGCCACAAACCATTCCTCATCCTTCCTCCAACACCTCTATGAGCGCCCTTGCCTTGTCCACCGTCTCCCTGTACTCCAGCTCCGGATCCGAATCGGCCACGATGCCTCCGCCGGCTTGGAAGTATACCTGGCCCCGCAGGGCGAGGAACGTGCGGATCACGATGCTCATATCCATGGCGCCGTTGGCGCTGAGATAGCCGATCGAGCCGCAGTAGACGCCCCGCCGGGTGGGCTCGAGCTCGGCGATGATCTCCATCGCCCGCACCTTGGGGGCGCCGGTGATGGAGCCGCCGGGAAACGTCGCGCGGAGCAGGTCCATCGCGTCAGCGCCGGGATCGAGCTCGCCGACCACGGTGGACACCAGATGGTGCACCGTCGGATGCCGCTCCAGCGCGAACAGCTCGGGCACCCGCACTGTCCCCGGACGGCAGACTCGCGAGAGATCGTTCCGCAGCAGGTCCACGATCATGACGTTCTCGGCCCGGTCCTTGTCGCTCTCCTCCAGGGCCCGGCCGAGGGCGGCGTCGTGCATCGGCCCGAGCCCGCGCGGACGGGTGCCCTTGATCGGCCGGGTCTCGACGTGGCGCCGGTGCTCGTCCAGGCGGAGGAAGCGCTCCGGCGAGGCGCTCAGGACCTCGAACCCGTCGAAGCCCAGGTAGGCGGCGAAGGATGCCGGGTTCCGGCGGCGAAGCCTCCGGTACAGATCGAAGGGAGGCTCCGGGAGCGGTGCCTGGAACCGCTGCGAAAGGTTGGCCTGGAAGATGTCGCCGGCGACGATGTACTCCCGCACCCGGGCCACCGCGTCGAGATAGCCGACGTGGCTGAAGGTAGAGCGAAGACCGACGGCCTCGGCGCCCTCTATTTCGGGAACGCGGTAAGCGGGGGCAGCGGGGTAGCGGGGCAGCGGGGCAGCAACAGCACACCGGCGGGGGTCGTGTGTCGCGGCGCCAATCTGCCCCGCTGCCCCGTTGCCCCGCTGCCCCGCCGCCATCCGTCCTCGCACCGCTTCCATCCTATCCCGCGCCCGGCGCTCCCCCGCCGCACCCGTGGCCGGCCGCCCGGTCGAGATCAACCATGCCGCGCCGATGCCGTGGTCCCAGGCGATCACCCAGTCGTACAGGCCGAGCACCACGTCGGGGATCGCGAGATCGTCGTAGCGGGTCGGAGGGAGCCGCTCGAGCACCGCTCCGAAATCGTAGCCGATGTACCCGGCGGCCCCGCCCTGGAAGGGCGGAAGTCCCGGCACCGCGTCGCACTCCCACAGGGCGAGGTTGCTCCGCACGATGGCGAGCGCATCGCCTCCCTGGCCGCGCCATTTCCCTCCTTCGCCGACCTCGGTGGTCGCACCCTTGCTGCGAACCACGATCGCGGGATCGGCCGATAGAAACGAAAAGCGGCCGAGTTGGGGAGCTTCCCCGGCGCCCCGCCCTGCCGTAGCGCTGTCCAGCAGCAGGAGATAAGGAAGATCCAGAAATCCCGCCGCCACGTGGGCTGGATCCCCCAGCTTTCCGAGGCTTTCGACCAGCGGCAGGGGGCTCACTCGCCCTCGGCCTGCCTGCCCCGCTGCCCGGCCGGCCCGCCGCCCCGCCTTCTCTGCGTCAACTTCACATGTTCCGAGCGCGCGTCGTCCGGCGGCGTGAGGTAACCCCACGCCAGCGCTCCCTCCTGGCGGTAGGTCTTGCCCAGCGTGATCGCGAGCCTGGCCTTCATCAGCTCCCGTCCCAGATAGAAGGCGTGGGTCGCTTCATCCACGCCGAGCCGGGAGAAGATCTCCTGGATGTCGGTGCCGCGAATGAAGATCTCGTGGTTGAAGACCGTGATGGCCTCACGGTCGGTGAAGATCCTGAAGTTCGGGTCCCTCACCGCGGCGTGAAGCTGCCGCAGCTCCGCCTCGCTGTACTCCAGGATTCTGGGGTCCTTCACCGTCAGGAGACGGTCGTCCACTCCCTTGGGCAGCGTGCGATGCCGCACGGCGTGATGCATCAGCCGGCGGGCCACGTCGATCTCGCGTACGGCGCCGCGCGCCCACGGAATGACCTCGGTCGTCAGCACCGCGCGCACCCCGACTTCCTCGCAGATGGCGACGAGCAGGGCGTTCACCCCGGTGGAGTCGGCGCTGGTGAGCTCGGTGATGTTGCCGATCCCCATCATCTGAACGGCTTCGGGGTAGCGCCGGTGCACCTCGGCGTAGCGCTCGAGCGACGCCATGAAGCCGAACCCGATCGGCTCGATGACGGGGTCGATGAGGTAGGGCACTCCCCAGCGTTCCAATGCGGCGACGCTCTGATCGAGAGTGTCGAGCCCTTCGCCGAAGTCGGGGATGGCGACCACCCGGGCGCTGCCGCCGGCGA
>JACCSE010000098.1 GCA_013813145.1 Gemmatimonadales bacterium | reverse complement strand
GACCTGATCGGCGCGGGCGACGTCGCCGGCGAAGGCGGCGGCGCGGCCGCCCAATTCTCCCGCCACGGCCCGTGCCCGCTCGAGCTCCCGGCCCATGATGGCGACCTTGGCGCCGGCGCCGTGGAGTGCGCGCGCCGCGGCCAGGCCGATGCCGCGGGTGCTGCCGGTGACGAAGGCTACCTTGCCGGTGAGGTCGATGGTGAGGCTCATGACGGTCGGGTGCCCCGCTCTCCCTGCCACGTCGTCACCGGAGAAACCGCTCCACCTCGTCGGCCGTTCCCAGCGTAATGGTCGCGGCGCCGGGCACGATGCGCTTGGCCAGGCCGCTCAGTACGTTACCCGGCCCCACCTCGACAAAGGTGGCGCCGGGCGCCAGCGCCGCCGCGCGCTGCATGCAGGCCACCCAGCGGACCGGCGCGGTGAGCTGGTCGGCGAGGAGGCGCTTGGCGTCCACGCCGGTCGTGACCGTTTCGGCGCTGGCGTTGGCGATGACGGGAAACTCGGGCTCGAGGAACGACGCGTCGGCGAGCGCCGCGCGGAGGCCGTCCACCGCGTCGGCCATGAGGGGCGAGTGAAACGCGCCGCTCACCTTGAGCGCCATGACGCGCTTGGCGCCGCGCGCCTTGCAGCCCTCGCCCGCGAGAGCGACCGCCGCCGGGTCGCCGGAGATGACGGTCTGGTCGGGCGCGTTGAGGTTGGCGGCGACCGCCACGCCACCGGGTCCCGACGCCTCGTTGCAGGCGCCTTCGACCTCCGCGGTGGCAAGGCCGAGCACGGCGGCCATGGCACCGGGCCGCTGGCGGCCGGCCTGGTACATCAGCTCACCGCGGCGCCGCACCAGGCGTGCCGCCTCGGTGACCGTAAGCGCGCGGGCGGCGACGTGGGCGCTGTACTCGCCGAGGCTATGCCCCGCGCCCGCCGCGATCCCGCCGAGCCGCGGGGCGACGACCGCGAGCACGGCCGCGGTATGGGCGAGGATGGCGGGCTGGGCGTTGTGGGTGAGGGTCAGCTCGTCTTCGGGACCTTCCCACATGAGGCGGGAGAGCGAGACTCCCAGCGCCTCGTCCACCACCGCGAACGTCTCCCGCGCCTCGGGGAAGCGCTCCGCCAGGTCCATCCCCATCCCCACCCGCTGGGCTCCCTGGCCCGGGCAGATCAGCACGCTCACCACCGTACCACCGCGCTCCCCCAGGTAAATCCCGCCCCGAACGCCACCAGCAGGATCAGCGAGCCGGGCTTCACCCGACCCTCCGCGACCGCTTGGTCCAATGCGAGCGGGATGGAAGCGGACGACGTGTTGCCATAGCGATCCACGTTCACCATGACCTTGGACATCGGCATGCCGGCGTGCTTGGCGGTGGCCTCGATGATGTGGAGGTTGGCCTGGTGCGGAACGAGTAGGTCGATCTCCTCCGCCGATACGCCCGCCCGCCTCAGCGCCTCGTCGCAGGCTTCGGCCATGGCGCGGACGGCGGCTTTGAACACCTCTCGGCCCGCCATCTTCATGAAGTGGTTGCGCTCGCAGACCACCCGCTCGCTGATTGGGTCGGAGCTGCCGCCGCCGGGCCGGTAGAGCAGCGGCGCAAGGCGCCCGTCGGACTTGATGAAGGTAGAGAGAATGCCCCTCCCGTTGCCCGAGCTCCGCCGGACAATAGAGGCGCCGGCGCCATCGCCGAACAGGATGGCGGTGGAGCGATCCTGAAAGTCGGTGATGGTGGAAAGCTTCTCGGCGCCGACCACGAGAACGGTGCGGCTCTGGCCCGAAGCGATGAGCCCCTCCGCCACGGTCAGGGCGTACACGAAGCCGGGACAGGCCGCGCCTACGTCGAAAGCGGCGGCATTGTCCGCGCCGAGAAGTGCCTGGAGGTCGCACGCGGTGGACGGCAGGAGCCGGTCGGGGCTCGCGGTGGCGAGGACGATGGCGTCGAGGTCGGCGGGACTTACTCCCGCCCGCTCCATCGCCAATTCGCTCGCCTCCTGGCTCAGCATGGCCACACTCTGCTCGGGAGCGGCGATGCGGCGCTCGCGGATGCCGGTGCGCTCGACGATCCACTCGTCGGAGGTGTCCAGCATCCCGGTGAGCTCGTGATTGGTGAGGACGCGCGGGGGCACGGCCACGCCGACGCTGGCCATCTCCGCGAATGGGCGGGGAATCATGCCCGGGCCGCTTCCCGCCGGGCGAACTCGGCGGCGATGTGCTGGCTCAGGCTGGCGCGCACCGCCTGCACGGCGACTCGGACGGCGTTCTTGATGGCGTTGGGGCTGGAGGAGCCGTGGCAGATGATGGACACGCCGCGGATGCCGAGGAGCGGCGCCCCGCCATAGGTGGAGTAGTCGAGGATTCGGTTGAGGTCGTCCATTGCGGGGCGGTCGAACGCGTCCGGAATACGCTCCTTCAGGAGCTGCACGAAGACTCGGGCGGACGATTCGTAGAACTTGAGGACGATGTTGCCGACGAATCCGTCGCAGACCACCACGTCCACCGGGATTCGCTGCTGCGGGCCGGGCAGGATGTCGCGCCCCTCGATGTTGCCGGCGTAGTTGATCCGGGGCGCCCGTTTGAGGAGCTGGTGCGCCTCGCGGACGAGCGCGGTCCCCTTCTCTTCTTCCTCGCCGATGTTGAGCAGGCCGACGACCGGGTTGGCGCGACCCATCAGATCGCGCATGTAGATGGTGCCGAGATACGCGAATCCGACCAGCTCGCGCGCCGAGCAGTCCACGTTGGCGCCGCCATCGAGCACCAGGACCGGCTCACCGCCGGTGGGAAAGAGCGTGGCCACGGTGGCGCGGTCGACCCCTTCGTGAAGGCCGAGCAGCACGGTGGACGCGGCGAGCGCGGCACCGGTATTGCCGGCGGAGACGAAGGCGTCGGACTTGCCCGACTTCTGGAGGCCGAGACCGATGACGAGGCTGGACTTGGGCTTCTTGCGGACGGCGGCGAGCGGCTTCTCCGCCATGCCGATCACGTCAGCCGCCTCGTGGATCTCGAGGCGGCCACGGTCGGTGCCGGGATGGCGGGCAAGCTCCTTCTCGATCGCGTCGGTGCGCCCCACCAGTTGCACCAGGAAATCGTTCGGGGGCGACTCGAGCGCCTGGAGCACGCCGTCGATCTCCGCCTGCGGGGCCCGGTCGCCCCCCATGGCGTCCACCGCGACGCGGATCACGCTCAGACGTCCTCGACCTCGATCTGCTTCTTGCCCCGATAGTAACCGCAGGAGTCGCAGACCCGGTGCGGGAGCTTGGGCGAGCCGCAGCGCGGGCACGCCTGGGACGCGATCCCGGCCCCGGAATGGTGGCCGCGCCGGAGACGTTTTCTCGACTTGGAGGTCCTGCGCTTCGGAACTGCCATGATGTCCTCAAACGGGTTCGGCGGGGGTGTGATGGTGACAGGGCCCCGCGTTCAAGTCGGCCCCGCACTTGGGGCAGAGTCCGGCACAGTCCTCCCGGCAGAGGAGCAACTGGAACTGGGCGGCGAGAGCGAGCTCTTCGCGCACCACGTCGGCCACATCTACCGCGGAGGCTCGCTCCGGCAGCGGATAGAAGTCGGGGTCGTCCACCGCCTCGAGATCGGTGGAGAAGATCGCGGCGTCCACATCCACGTCCACCTGGTGCAACACGTCGGTGAGGCAGCGCCGGCACTGGCCTCGAAGGGCCCCCTGGATGTGTCCACGCCAGAGATACTCGCCGTTGCTTGTGGCCTGAAGCTGCCCCTCCACCTGCACCGCCCCGTCGAGGTCGAGCCCTAGTCCATGAAAGGCGGGATCGTCGGGCTCGAGCCGGCCGACCGTCCTGACGGGACCCCGCTGCAGGTCCCGGATGTCAACTCGCAGCATAGCCCGTTAAAGTAGTGGGGACAACGAGTTGAAGCAAGGCAAAGGCCAAGCGCGAGGCTGTCATCCTGAGCGCAGCGAAGGAGCCTAACCCGACGCATGCCCTTTCGCGCCGCTCAGGGTGACAGCGCTACCCCCACAGTCCCGCCACCTCCCCTTCGCTAAAGAAAAACCCCACCTCCCGCCTCGCATTCTCGTCGCTGTCCGAGGCGTGGATGGCATTCTTGCCCTTCGACTCCGCGTAGAGCTTTCGGATGGTGCCCGGGGCCGCCTCGGCGGGGTCGGTGGCGCCGATGGCGGTTCGGAGCTGCGCCACCGCGTCCTCGCGCTCGAGCGCCATCGGAAGACAGGGCCCGCTGGTCATGAACTCCACCAGGCCGGCGTAAAACGGACGCTCCCGGTGGACGGCGTAGAAGGCGCCGGCCTCGGCCGGGCTGAGCCGTACCAGGCTCGCGGCGCGGAGGGTGAACCCCGCCTGCTCCAGATGGGCGACGATCTTCCCGGTGTTCCCGGCGGCGACGGCATCGGGCTTGACGATGGCGAGGGTGAGGGAGGGTGAGGGCAAGGAAGGGTCCTTTGAAAGAAGGCGTGAAGGGGAAACGGGAAACGGGGAGTCGGGAGCGAGAGTCCCGTTTACCGTTGACCGTTCACCGTTTACCGGCTGTGCGCGCCCGCAGCAATTCCACCACGTCCGCCGGCCGGCGCATGATCCCGATCCCGGCGGTCTCGAAGGCAGCGAGCTTCTCTTCGGCCGTGCCCGAGGCGCCGGAGATGATGGCTCCGGCGTGGCCCATGCGGCGTCCCTTGGGCGCCGTCTGGCCGGCGATGAACCCGACGACCGGTTTGGTCATCCGGTCTTTCACGAAGGCCGCGGCGTTCTGCTCGTCGGTGCCGCCGATCTCCCCGATGAGGACGATGGCGTCGGTGTCGGCGTCCTCCTGGAATGCCTCGAGGCAGCCGATGAAGTTGGTGCCGATGATCGGATCGCCGCCGATTCCCACGCAGGTGCTCTGCCCGATGCCGGCGCGGGTGAGGTGGTTGACGACCTCGTAGGTGAGGGTGCCGCTCCGGGAAACGAGACCGACCCGGCCGGCGCTGCAGATGTTGCCCGGGATGATTCCCACCTTGGCGCGCGCGCCGGGGGTGATGAGCCCCGGGCAGTTCGGCCCGATGAGCCGGACCCCGCGGGTCCGCACGAACGGCATCGCGCGGCTCATGTGCATCACCGGGATCCCCTCAGTGATGCACACCACGAGCGGCACGCCGGCATCGGCCGCTTCGATGATGGCGGCGGCGGCGCCCATCGGTGGGACGTAGATGACGGCGGTATTGGCGCCGGTTTCGCGCACGGCGTCGGCGACGGTATTGAACACCGGCACCTTGCCCTCGAACGTCTGCCCCCCCTTCCCCGGAGTGACGCCCGCCACCACGTTGGTGCCGTACTCCAGCATGTGGCGGGCGTGGAACGAGCCCTCTCGCCCGGTGATGCCCTGGATGACGAGCCGGGTGTGCTCGTTCGCGAAGATGCTCACGCCGCCTCCCGGGCGAGCTTCACTACCCGCTGGACCGCTTCGTCCATATCGGAGAGCGCCGGCATCCCGACCTCGTTGAGGATCCGGATCGCCTCCGCCTCGTTGGTGCCGGTCAGGCGGATCACGATCGGGACCTTGACCTTGAACTGCCGAGTGGCGGCGACGATGCCGTTGGCGACGTCGTCGGTGCGGGTGATGCCACCGAAAATATTGAAGAGGATGGCCTTCACGTGGGGGTCGGCGGTGATGATCTTGAGGGCGTTGATCACCTTTTCGGGGCTGGAGCTGCCGCCGATGTCGAGAAAGTTGGCCGGGTCGCCGCCGTAGTACTTCACCAGGTCCATCGTGGCCATGGCGAGCCCGGCGCCGTTCACCACGCAGCCCACGTTGCCGTCGAGCTTGATGAAGGAGAGGTTGGCGCGCCGGGCCGCGGCCTCGCTCGGCTCCTCGGCCGAGTCGTCCCGGAGGACGCCCAGGTCGGGGCGCCAGAACAGTTCGTTGTCGTCGATGACGATCTTGGCGTCGAGCGCGAGCACCCGGCCGTCCGGGGTGGTGACCAGGGGGTTGATCTCCGCCACCGACGCGCCGTTGGCGACGAAGGCCTCGTAGAGCTGCTCGATGATCTTGGCCGCGGCCCGCACCTGGGTGAAATCACGAAAGAGCACGAAGGCCAGAGAGAGCGCCTGGTGGGGAAAGATGCCGTAGGTGGGATCTACGGCGAGCCGCACGATCTTTTCCGGGGTCTTCGCGGCCACCTCCTCGATGTCCACCCCGCCGGCCGAGCTGACCATGAAGACCGGCCGCTGGCTCTCCCGGTCCATGATGAGGCCGACGTAGCTCTCGGTGGCGATCTCGGCGGCGGGGACGACGAGCACCTTTTGGACCGTGAGCCCCTTGATCGTCATCCCTAAGATCTGGGCGGCTT
>JACCSE010000089.1 GCA_013813145.1 Gemmatimonadales bacterium | reverse complement strand
GGGGCAGGGGGGCAGGGGGGCGGCAACGGCACGTTGCCGACCTACTTCATCCCGAACGTAGCGAGGGACCTACTCGCCCGAGATTCGATAGCCGCTGAGCAGGTCCCTCGCTGCGCTCGGGATGAGGTAGTTCATGCTCCCACCGTAGTCCGTGCTCCCAGCGCCGGTAGGCTTTTTCTGCCCCCCTACCCCCCCGCCCCCCCGCCGCCCTCCCCATGATCCACCTCCTTTTCACCGGCGGCACCATCTCCATGCAGCGGGACGCCGCGGCCGGCGGAAACGTGCCGGCGCATGGGGGCGAAGCGCTCGTGGCCCTGGCGCCCGGCATCGAGCGGATCGCGCCCTTTCGGATCGAGGACTGGGCCCGGGTGCCCGCCTGTCATCTGGGGCCCGACCGCCTCTGGTCGCTGCGGGAGCGGGTGCGGACCGTGGCCGCGTCGGGCGAGGTGGCGGGGATCGTGGTTACCCACGGCACCGACATCCTGGAGGAGACCGCCTACCTGCTCGACCGCACGCTTGACCCGCGGGTCCCCGTCGCCCTCACCGGCGCGATGCGCACCTCGAGCGACACGGCATGGGACGGACCCCGCAACCTGCGCGACGCTGCCGCGGTCGCGGCGAGCGCCTCGAGCCGGGGCCAGGGCGCGGTCGTGGTCTTCAACGGCGAGATCTTCGCCGGCCGGACGGCTGCCAAGACACACGCGACCAACCTCGCCGCCTTCTCGGCCCCGCACGCGGGACCGATCGGCCGCGTGGACGACGGCCACGTCACCTACACCGCCACCGGAGAGCAGCGGGCCGCGCCGGTCGAGCCCGAGGGTCTCGGGGCGCGGGTCGCGCTGGTCGCGATGGTGGTGGGCGACGACGGGCGGATGCTCGACCTGGCGCGCGCGGAACACGACGGCGTGGTCATCCAGGCGTTCGGCAGCGGCAACCTTCCCCCCGGTGCCGTCCCCGCCATCCGGCGGTGGCTGGAAGACGGAAAGCCGGTGGTGCTCGCCAGCCGGTGTCCCCTGGGGGAGGTGACGCCCTCCTACGCCTTCGAGGGCGGCGGCGCCCGCCTGGTGGCCATGGGCGTGACGCCCGCCGGACCGCGCACGCCTTCGCAGGCACGGATGGAGCTGGCGATCGCGCTTTCGGCCGGCGTTTCCTATGGGCGGTCATGACCTTTCCGGCGCGGCTCGAGATTCCCGACGAGGTTCTCGAGATCGCCCGCACTCTCGAGCGCGCGGGCCATGAGGTGTGGTGCGTTGGGGGAGCGTTGCGCGACCGTCTCCTGGGGGACCCGCACTCCGACTATGACTTCGCCACCTCCGCCCGCCCCGAAGAGGTCAGGAAGCTGTTCCGCCGCACCGCCGCGGTGGGTATCAAGTATGGCACCGTGGGCGTCATCGATCGCCACCGGGTGATGCACGAGGTGACCACCTTCCGCCGCGACGTCACCACCGACGGCCGGCACGCCGTCGTCGAATACGGTGCGTCGCTCGAGGAGGACCTCGCGCGCCGCGACTTCACCATCAATGCCATCGCTTATCATCCGCTGCGCGAGACGTGGCGCGATCCGTTCTCCGGCGCGGACGATCTGAAACGGGGGGTCGTGCGGGCCGTCGGCATCGCGGCCGAACGGTTCCGGGAGGACTATCTCCGGATCCTCCGCGCTCTCCGGTTCGCGGCCCGGTTCGGCTTCGACATCGTGCCCGCGACCTGGGACGCCGCCCTCGCCGCCGCGCCCGGGCTGGTCCGGCTCTCGGCCGAGCGGGTACGGGACGAATGGTTCAAGGCACTCGAGACGGCGCGCGATCCGGACGTGCTGGTGCGGCTGTGGATCGAGGTGGGTGCGGCGGAGAGGTGGATGCCCGAGCTGCTGCTCCAGCGGGGCCCGATCGCGTCATCGGCGGCCAGGGCGCGGCCGCGAGACCCGGTCAGGCTCACGGCGCTGTACGCCGCCGACCCGGTGGTGGTGTTGAGGCGTCTCAAGGCCAGCAATGCCGAGATCGGGCGCGCGGCCGCGATCGTGCAGGGCCCGGGGGCGCCGGTTGGCGATTCGGAGCGCGACGCGCGGCGCTGGCTCGCCCGGGTGGGAGTGGCCGCGGACGACGTCGCCGCGATGCACCTGCTGCGCCACGGTACCGAGC
>JACCSE010000310.1 GCA_013813145.1 Gemmatimonadales bacterium | reverse complement strand
CCGAGCACGGAAGGTGTCCGCCGTGGAGCTGGCGGAACACTTTCTCGACCGGCTGGAGCGGCTCGGGCCGGCCTACAACGCCGTCGTTACCGTGCTGCGGGAGCGGGCTCTCGGCGAGGCGCGGATGCGTGACCGGGAGCTGGCCGGCGGTCGGGACCGTGGTCCGCTGCACGGGATCCCCTACGGCGCGAAGGATCTGCTCGCCGCCGAAGGCGCCCCGACGACCTGGGGCGCACAGCCTTTTCGGGACCAGATGCTCAAGGGCGACGCGACCGCGGTCCGCCGCCTGCGGGACGCGGGAGCGGTGCTCTGCGCCAAGCTGGCGATGGTCGAGCTGGCCGGCGGCATGGGTTACAACCAGGCGTTCGCGAGCTTCACCGGTCCGGGCAGGAGCCCCTGGGACGTCGCAAGGTGGTCGGGCGGCTCCTCCAGCGGCTCGGGCTCCGCGGTCGGTGCCGGGCTGGTGCCGTTCGCGATCGGATCGGAAACCTGGGGCTCGATCCAGTTTCCCGCCGCATTCTGTGGGGTCACCGGGCTCCGTCCCACCTACGGGCGGGTGAGCCGGCACGGCGCCATGGCGCTGAGCTGGACGATGGACAAGCTCGGACCGCTCGGCCGCACGGCCGAGGACTGCGGGTTCGTGCTCGCCGCGATCGCGGGCCCCGACCCGGCAGACCCGTCGGCGCTACCCCGCCGGTTCGAGTTTCCCGGTCGGCCGGGCCGGAAGGGGCGCTACCGAATCGGCATTCTCCGCGGCACGCTGGACAAGACCCAGCCCGAGGTGCGGAGAAACTTCGAGGAATCGCTCGCCGTGCTGAAGCAGTTCGCCGATATCGAGGAGGACCTCGAGCTCCCCGATTTCCCCTACGACGAGATGGCGAGCACCATCATCGATGCCGAAGCGGCCAGCGCGTTCGAGCCGCTCTTCCGGAGCGGACGGGTTACCACGCTTACCGCGCCCGAGGACCGGATCGGCGGCTACTCGGGCCAGGTGCTCCTGGCGAAGGATTACTTGCGCGCCCTCCGGCTCCGCCGGCCGGCCGGAGCCGCGCTGGATCGGTTGCTCGGCGGAGTGGATGCGCTCGCCGCGCCCAGCCTGCCTACCGTCGCCTGGCCCATCGATGCGCCGTTCGACAAGGTCTACCCTGATTACCCCGGCGGCACCAGCATCGGCGGGGCGGCGAATGTATGCGGAGTTCCCGGGCTTTTCCTGATGAACGGCGTGGGCGAAGGGGGACTCCCGACCAGCCTTCAGCTCACCGGCCGAGCCGGGACCGAAGCCGTCCTGCTCGCCATCGGGATGCGATGTCAGCGCATGACGCAGCACCATCGGCGGAGGCCGCCGGGATTGTGACCGGCAGTCTCCCGGCGTATATCTCGGCAGCCCTGCGCGACCCCCACGATTCAGGAGCTTCCGTGTCCGTTTCGGTACTGCCTTCGTCCCCCGCCGCACTTTCCAAGTCGAGGTGGGAGGACATCGCTCCGTTCTTTGACGAGCTCAGCGAGCGACCCATCGACGCCGATGCCATCGGGGGGTGGCTACAGTCCTGGTCCAGGCTCGAGGAGTTGGTGACCGAGGCAGCCGCGGTGGCCATGATCGCATACACGATCGACACCTCCGACCCGGACAAGGAGGCCGACCACCTTCGCTTCTCCACCGAGATCATGCCCAAGATGGAGGAGCGGAGCGTGGAGCTCGCCCGCCGCCTGGTCGAGTCCGGCTACTCCACCGCGGAGCTCGCCACCACGCTGGCCCGGTTCCGCACCGCGATCGAGATCTTCCGCGAAGCCAACATCCCCATCTTCGCCGAGCTGGAAGAGTTGAGCGCCCGCTACCAGCGGATCACCGGCTCGATGCTGGTGGAATGGGAGGGGCAGGAGCGGCCCCTGCCGCAACTCCAGCCCTTCCTCAAGAGCTCCGATCGCGCGGTGCGCGAGCGAGCATTCCGAGCGGCCACGCAGCCCTACATCGAGCAGCACGGACCGCTGGCGAACCTGTTCGACCGGATGTTCGAGCTCCGGCAGCGTGCGGCGCGCAACGCCGGGTTCGACAATTTCCGCGACTACGTCTTCCCCGCCAAGTTCCGCTTCGACTACACCCCGGCCGACTGCGCCCGGTTCCATGCGGCGGTCGAAAGCACGGTGGCCCCGGCGGTGGAGCGAATGCTCGAGACCCGCCGGGGCAGGCTCGGGCTCGACGCCCTCAAGCCCTGGGACCTGGCGGTCGATCCCTACCGCGCCAGTCCGCTCCGGCCCTTTGGCGACGTCGGAGAGTTCGTAGGCAAGGCTCAGCGGGTATTCGATGGGGTCGACCCGGTGCTCGGCGCCGAGTTTCAGACCATGATCGACGAGGGGCTGCTCGATCTCGACAGCAGAAAGGGGAAGGCCCCCGGCGGTTACTGCGAAACGCTGCACCACCGGGGCCGGCCGTTCATCTTCATGAACGCCGTCGGTCTGGTCGACGACGTCATGACGCTGCTGCACGAGGCCGGGCATGCCTTTCATGCCTTCGCTTCCCACCGGCAGCCGCTGATCTGGCAGCGTCATCCCGGCTCGGAAGCAGCGGAGCTGGCCTCGATGTCGATGGAGCTGCTCGCCAGCCGGCACCTGATCGAGCCCACCGGATACTTCAGCGCCGAGGAACACCGGAGCGCCTGGCTCGAGCACCTGGAAGACATCCTGCTCAGCCTGGTGCACATCGCGTCGGTGGATGCCTTTCAGACCTGGATCTACACCAGCGGCGAGGGCCACGATGGCGCGGCCCGGGACGCGGCCTGGCTCCGGATCCGGGGCCGGTTCGAGCGCGGTGTGGATTGGAGCGGGCTCGAGCGGGAGCGGGTGGCCCGCTGGTACCGACAGCTCCACATCTTCATGTATCCCTTCTACTATATCGAGTACGGGATCGCCCAGATCGGCGCGCTCCAGATCTGGCGGAACAGCCTTCAGGATCCGGCGCGCGCGGTCGTCAACTACCGCCAGGCACTGGCGCTCGGCGCGGTGCACGGTCTGCCCGAGATGTACCGCACCGCGGGGGCCAAGCTGAGCTTCGACGTGGAGACGATTGGGGGGCTGGTCGAGCTCGTGGAGTCGGAGATCGCCAAGATCCGGGCGGAGCTGCCGGAGAACGGGCGGCGCGCGGTGGGGCGCTAGCGTTCGGGACGGTAACTCGCGAACGGGGTGTGTCCGCCCTCCGCACAAGCGCACAGTGCTTCGGTCGGACACACCCCGCTCGCGGGCGCGGGTCATGCACCGCACGCGGGGCGGTGAACTCCGAGCCCCGCCTTGTTCTCTCAGTACGCGCGAACAGCCTGCTCGGCCACTATTGACGTTTGAGCCCGCCTGGCTCTCATGGAGCATTCACCTTCGCAAGGCCGCAGGAGCCCTTCCGCAGCCTCTCGGACAAGCCGAGCCGCGCGCCCCGTGCGCTTGCGAAAGTTTTCACAAGCAGATAGTTTAGCCCCGTGAACCCCCCTGAGCCAGGCGGCGGTAAGTCCCCTGGGCCGATGCGATTCGCCGGGCTCGGTATCCAGCTCGCCGTGAGCATCGTGGTCTTCGTCCTTGTGGGCCAGTGGGCCGACCGGAAGTTGGGCACTGGGGGGATCGTCACGATCCTGGCGGCGTTCCTGGGGTTCGGCGGAACGATGTACTCCCTGATTCGGACGCTCAACCGCAGGGACGGCGACGACGAGTGAGGCTGGGCCGGCGCTACGTGGTCGGCGTGGCCGTGGTGGCCGCGGGCGGCGCGCTTCTGGTGGGTGCCGTGCCGAAAGGGGTTCGGGCGGAAGTGCTCTGGGGCGTCGTGACCGGTCTGATCCTGCAGGTTCCACTCGGCTGGATGGCGCTCCGTAGTATCGGAACCGAGCATTTCCTGCTGAGTTGGGGATTGGGCACCCTGGTCCGGTTCACCACCGTCGGCATCGCCGGCCTGGTGATCGTGCCCGCCCTCGGCGGCTCTGCCGGGCCGATGCTGGGATCGATGGTCGGCGTGCTGGTGGCGCTGCTCCTGGTGGAAGGCGTCGCGGCGGTGCGGGAACATTCGCGGGAAGACGAGCGATGATGCGATTCGGTCGATCGATGGCGGTGGCGGCGGCGCTTCTCGGCGCCGGCTCAGGCGTCGGCGTCGTTCCGGCGCTCGCGCAGGAGCACGAGCGCACTACGGAGGTCGCGAAGGACCTCGTGGCGCCGGAGAGCCAGCACGAGGCGAACGAAAACCAGATCGACATCGTGCACCACATCGGGAACGCGCACGAGGTGGAGATCCCGTTTTTCGGCGTCTACGAGCTTCCCCGGTTCCCGCCGATCCATCTCGGCAATCTCGCGATCGACCTGTCCCCGACCAAGCATCTCGTCTTCATGCTGCTCGCCGCCGTTTTGGTGACGATCGTCTTCCTCGTCAGCGCCCGTGGCGTCACCCGGGCTCAAGCGGGAGGCCGGCCGGCGAAGGGGTTCGCCGGGGCGATGGAGGCGACGGCGCTCTACATCCGGCAGGAGGTGATCCTGCCGAACGTCGGCCACCACGGCGAGGGGTTCGT
>JACCSE010000597.1 GCA_013813145.1 Gemmatimonadales bacterium | reverse complement strand
CGGGCCAGGAAGTCGCCGGTCTCGCACACCGGCCCCACCACGTCCACATTCGCCGCGCTGCGCCCGGCGCGCTCGAGCTCGACCATTTCGTGGTACGCCATGTAGTGGCTCGGCCGAACCAGGTCGTTCATTCCCGCGTCCACGATCACCAGGTCCTTACCTCCGGAATGCTTCCGGGAGAGCGTGGTGGTCAGTAAGACCCCCGCGCTGCCGACCAGGTAGCGACCGGGCTCCAGCGTCAGCGCCAGGCCGCTCTCGCGTACCCGTGGGAGCACCGCCGCCGCGAGGTCGGCCGGGGAGAGCGGCGTCTCGTCCCGGTAGCGGATACCGAGCCCGCCGCCGATGTCCAGCGCGGTGATGCCGGAGACCCCCGCGCCGCGGAGCCGATCCACGCATTCCAGCAGCCGCCCGAGCCCTTCGGCATAAGGCGCGGCATCGAGCAACTGGCTGCCGATGTGCATGGCGATGGTGTCCAGCGCAAGCAGCGGATGCCGTCCCACCGCCAGGGCCAGCGGGACGACCTGGTCGAAGGGGACGCCGAACTTGATGCCACCCTGGCCGGTAGCGATGTAGGGGTGGGTGTCCGCGGTCACGTCGGGGTTCACCCGGATGCCCACGCGCATCGAGCGTCCGAAGGGCTCGACGATCCGGGCCAGCGACTCGAGCTCGGCGGCGGACTCCAGGTGGACGTGTCCGATGCCGGCGGTGACCGCCGTCGTCAGCTCCGCATCGGTCTTTCCCACTCCGCTGAAGACGATGCGCTCGGCCGGGAATCCCGCGGCGAGCGCCCGCGCCAGCTCGCCGCCCGAGACGATGTCGGCCCCGGCGCCCAGATCCCGCAGCACCCGCAGGACGGCGAGGTTGGAGTTTGACTTGACCGCGAAGGCGATCCGGTGCGGCACCGGCGCGAGTGCTCCGTCCAGCGCGGCATACTGCCGCCGGATCACGTCCGCGCTGTACACGTACACCGGGGTGCCCGCCCCATCGGCGACGTCGGACAGCGCGACACCGCCGAAATAGAGCGAGCGCCCCCGCCGCTCCAGTCCCGCATCGACGAACAGTCGGGCTGTTGCTGCCCCGCCGCCCCACTGCCCCGCCGCCCCGCTCAATACGCTCTGGCCCATACCGCCTCCGCCACGGTCGGCTTGCCGCACCACATGCAGGTCGCCGGGACCGACGGGGAACGGAATTCCTGGTCCGGCAGCACCCGGATGGTCGCCTTGGTCTGCTCCTTGATCTCGGCTTCGCACGCGGCGGATCCGCAGAAGCCGGCGTACACGAACCCGCCGCCGGCCTCCAGGTGGGCGACGAACTGCTCCCGGGTCGCTCCGCGGATGCTCGCCGCTTCCCGACGGGCGCGAGCCGTCTCCAGCAGATCCCGCTGCATTACCTCCATGATCTCGTGGATCCTGGAGGCGAGGCCCGCGAGCGGGAGACTTTCCTTCTTCCCGCCGGTCCGCCGGGCGAGCATGACCGTCCCGCCCGCGACGTCACGCGGACCGATCTCCAGCCGGAGCGGGGCGCCACGTCCTTCCCATTCGTAATACTTGGCGCCCGGCTTCATCCCGTCTCGCGCGTCGAGATGAACTCGTACCCCGGCCCCGGACAGTTCCCCGCGGACCCGCTGAGCCGCGTCGAGCACCGTGCCGCGCTCGTCGTCGTTCCGGTAAATCGGCACGATGACCACCTGGTACTGGGCCAGGCGCGGCGGGCAGATCAACCCGGCGTCGTCGCCATGGGTCATGATGAGCGCGCCGACGAGGCGGGTGGAGACTCCCCAGGAGGTGTTCCAGACGTGGTCCAGCCCGCCCGCGGCGGTCTGAAAGGTGACCTCGAACGCGCGGGCGAAATTCTGCCCCAGATTGTGGCTGGTGCCGGCCTGGAGCGCGCGGTTGTCCTGCATCAGCGCTTCGCAACTATAGGTGCGGAGGGCGCCGGCGAAACGCTCGCTGTCGGTCTTCCGGCCAGTCAGCACCGGCATCGCCATCCACTCCTCCATGAAGGTGCGGTAGACCCTCAGCATCCGCACGGTCTCTTCCTCGGCCTCGGCCTCGGTGGCGTGGGCGGTGTGCCCCTCCTGCCAGAGGAACTCGGTGGTCCGGAGAAAGAGCCGGGTGCGCAGCTCCCAGCGGACGACGTTGGCCCACTGGTTGATCAGTACCGGCAGGTCGCGGTAACTCTGGATCCACTTGGCGTACATGGAGTAGATGATCGTCTCCGACGTCGGCCGGATGACGAGCGGCTCCTCCAGCTCCTTGCCGCCGGCGTGGGTCACGACCGCGGTCTCGGGAGAGAAGCCCTCGACGTGCTCCGCCTCCCGCGCCAGAAAGCTCTGGGGAATGAAGAGCGGGAAGTAGGCGTTCTGGTGCCCGGTGTCCTTGAACATCTGGTCCAGGGCCCGCTGCATCTGTTCCCAGATGGCGTAGCCGTTCGGGCGGATGACCATGCACCCGCGCACCGGGCTGTAGTCCGCCAGTTCCGCGCGGGCCACCAGCTCGTTATACCAGGCACTGAAATCGGCCGCCCGCGGGGTCAACGCCTTCGCTTCCGCCACTGTCTTTCTCCCTTGAGATCGTTGCTCTGGGTTTACCACAGAGGCACAGTCCTCTGTGCCTCTGTGGTAAACCCCGCCACCATGCCCGCCACATGACCGAGCACCGCGTCGCGCGCGATGGACGATTGTGCTTTCCCCGCGAGATCCTTGACCATCACCTCACCCCGGGCCCGGTCGTCCGGGCCGATGACGATAGCGAGCCGGGCCCGGCGCGAGTCGGCAAGCTTGAGCTGCTTTCCTACGGCCTGCGAGGACAGCGCGTACTCGGCCCGGAGTCCGGCGTCGCGCAGCTCATGGGTGAGCGCCAGGACGTGGGGAAGATCGTCCTCGGTAATGCCGGCGAGGAAGACGTCGATGCTCGATGCCTCGCCCGGGATCAGGCCCCGGTCGCGCAGCAGCTCAGCCAGGACGACGTCGCCCATACCGAAGCCCAGGGCCGGGAGGTCTACGCCGCCAAGGGCCTGGAGCAGATTGTCGTAGCGCCCGCCGCCGCAGATCGCCCGCAGCTCGGCTTTGGCATCGAACAGCTCGAACACCGTGCCGGTGTAGTAGGCCAGCCCGCGCACGATGGTCAAATCGAGGTCCACGAAGCCGCCGAGCCCCATGGCGTCGAGCGCGGTCACCGTGGCCCGGAGCGGCGCCGTGGCCTGAGCGGCCTGGGGGAACCGGGCTTCGACCTCGCTCAAGTTCCTGAGTTGCCGGAACGAATCCAGGCTCTCGATTGCGTGGGCTGGGGCTCCCGCGTCGAGCAGCGCCTGCTGCCGGCCGGCGGATTCTCCGCGCCCGATCTTATCGAGCGCCTGATGCGCCAGGCCGACCTGATCGCCGCGGAGCCCCAATAATTCCAGCAGACGGTTGAGCAGTCGCCGGTCGGACAGGCGCACCCGAAAATCCGCCGACCCCAGACCCAGGGCGCGGAGCGCGTCCACCGCAAGCGCGATGATCTCTGCGTCGCCCAACGGGCCCGGCTCGCCGATCAGGTCACAGTTGAGCTGGAAGTGCTCTCGGAGCCTCCCCCGTTGCTGCCGCTCGTAGCGGAAGAGTTGCGGGATGGAGAACCAGCGGATCGGCTTCCTGAGGCCGTTGGCCCGTGCGGCAACCATCCGCGCCAGCGTCGGTGTCATCTCCGGGCGGAGCGCCACCTCGCGACCACCCTTGTCGGTGAAGCTGTAGAGCTGCCCGGCGATCTCCTCGCCGCTCTTGGCGGTGTACAGTTCCAGCGGCTCCAGCGGCGGACCGTCGTACTCCTCGAACCCGTACCGTGTCGCCACGGTCCGCCAGGTTCGGAAGATGTGGGCGCGCAGTGCGAGGTCGGCGGGGTAGAAATCGCGAAAGCCCGGCAGGGCCTTGGGTTGCATGGGGGGAACATAAGGGGGGCATGAGGTGCGCGGAACGGGGCGGTTGTCATCCTGACAACGACTTTGGTCAGGGTGACAGGATCACTGCAGATCGGACAACCCCAGTGCCCGCATCACGTCACCGACCGTGTGGAAGGAGCCGGTGACCAGCACGGTCGCCGCACCCCGTTGCACCACGTCGAGCGCCTCGGCGAAATCGGGGACCAGGGTCCACGATGCCCGGGCCGGCGGCCGGGTGGGATCCTGGAGCCAGCGGCGGAGCCACTCGGTGTTCCAGCCGCGGCCCTCGGCGGTGGGTGCCACGGTCAGGACGCCCTGGTCGAGCACCCGGTCCACCTGGACCAGCATTTCCGGCCATTCCTTGTCGCCCAGGATGGAAACCAGCCCGTGGATCGGCCGCGGCTGCGGAGTGGCCTCGAGAGCCGCGACGAGCGCGCGGATTCCGTCCGGATTGTGCGCGACGTCGAACAGCCACTTGCCGCGCCGGTCGAGCCGGCCGGGAACGCGGGCGGCGCCGAACCCACGGCGAATCGCCTCGGCGC
>JACCSE010000561.1 GCA_013813145.1 Gemmatimonadales bacterium | reverse complement strand
CCACTCCTGCGAACCAGATTTCCCTCACCATGTTCCGCTGGTTGAGGAAGACCCCGGTCTCCACGCCGCTGGCCGAGCCGTAGACCATCAATCACTACCGCCTGACCCGGAAGCTCGGCGAGGGCGGGATGGGAGTGGTTTTCGAGGCGCATGACGAGCGCCTCGACCGCATGGTCGCGATTAAGCGGCTGCGCGCCGTCTCCACCGATCCCACGCTCCGGGAGCGGCTCTCCCGAGAGGCGCGGGTCGCGGCGGGCGTGAGTCACCCGAACATCTGTCAGGTGTTCGAGCTCGGCGAACAGAGCGGCGAGCTCTACATCGTCATGGAGCTGCTCTTGGGGGAGACCCTCGCGGAGCGGATCGGCAAGGGCACAGTCCCTCTGTCGGAGGCGCTCCAGATCTGCCTCGGCGTGCTCTCGGCGCTGGGGGCACTGCACGCCCAGGGCATCGTCCACCGCGACCTCAAGCCCTCCAACGTGTTCCTCACCCCGCACGGCCCCAAGCTCCTCGACTTCGGAGTGGCGAGGCCGCGGGCCTCGGCCGCGTTGGAGCTCACCCTCACCGCACCGGGCGCCATCATCGGTACGCCGCGCTACCTCGCCCCGAGCTACTCGGCTCGGAGCCGGCCACTCCCGCGGCCGATCTCTTCGCCATGGGCGCCATCCTGTTCGAGATGCTGACTGGGAAACACGCCTTCGGCGGCTCGACTGTAATCGAAGTGGCGCACGCGATCATGTACGAGCAGCCGCCGCCACTGGTCGGCGGGCCCGACGTCGTCGGCGCCGACGGGGTGATCCAGCGCGCGTTGGCCAAGCGCGCCGCCGACCGCCCCGCCGACGCCGCGGCCATGGCCCGCGAGATCCGGGAGACGCTCACGCTGCTCGATACTGGTCCGGCCCCGCGCGTGCGGACGATGACCCGGCTCATCGTCCTGCCCTTCCGGGTGCTGCGACCCGACCCCGAGATCGATTTTCTCGGATACAGCCTGCCGGAGGCGATCACCTCTTCCCTCGCGGGCCTGGAGACCCTCACCGTTCGCTCCAGCGCCGCGGGCGAGCGGTTCGCCGGAGAGCGGCCCGATCTCAAAACGATCGCGAGTGAGGCCGGCGTGGACGTGGTCCTGCTCGGCACTCTGCTCCGGGCCGGGGACCAGGTGCGGCTTTCCACCCAGCTCGTCGAGGCGCCGAGCGGAACGGTGGTCTGCACCCGCACCGCGCAGGCGCCGCTCACCGACATCTTCCAGCTCCAGGACGAGCTCAGCCGCCTCATCGTCGAGGCCCTCGCCATCCCGCTCACGGCGCACGAGGAGAGCGTGCTGCATCACGACGTCCCCGCCGATGCCGAGGCATACGAGCTGTATCTTCGCGCCAATCACATCAGCGAGGGGTCGGCGAGTCCCGGCAGACTCACCACCGCGCGGGACCTCTATTGCCGCTGCCTCGAAAAAGATCCGGCATACGCGCCGGCGTGGGCCCGGCTCGGTCGGGTGCATCGAGTGATGGCGAAGTACGGCTATGGCGACGCCGGCAAAGATATCCAGCAGGCGGAGGCCGCTTTCCGCCGCGCCCTCGAGATCAATCCCGAGCTTCCGCTCGCGCACAATCTGTATACCTATTTCGAGATCGAGGAACTGAGCCGGGCCCGTGAGGCGATGCTGCGGCTGTTGCGAATGGTAGAGACTCGGGCGGCCGATCCCGATCTCTACGCCGGGCTGGTGGTGGCCTGCCGGTTCTGCGGTCTGCTCGATGCGTCGCTCGCGGCGGATCAGCGGGCTCGGCGGATCGACCCCGGCGTCCGCACCAGCGTCGCGTACACCTATTGGGTGTTGGGACACTACGAGCAGGTACTGGTGACCGATCTCGAGGAGATTCAGACGCTCCGGAATGGCGCCCTATGGATGCTGGGCCGGCGGGAGGAAGCCCTGGAAGCGGTGAAGCGCCTCGAGACCTACTGGCCAGGCGGCTCGGACCTCTGGTACCTGCGGGTCCAGCGGAACGCGTTCGAGGGCAATCGCGAGGGCTGTCTGGAGGCCCTTCGAAAAGTGCTCGAATCGGGCTTCCACGACCCTGAAGGGCTGTACTTCTGTCTTCGGAGCGCCGCCTTCGTGGGCGACGGAAAGCTGTCGCTGGAGATGCTCACCCGCGTGGTGGATGCGGGCTTTCACTGCCCCACGCCGCTGGTGCGCGATCCGTGGCTCGACTCCATCCGCACCGCGCCCGAGTTCGTCCGCGCCCACCGCCGCGCCGAGGAAGAACATGCGGCGGCGCGGCGCGCATTCATCGCCGCCGGGGGAGAGCGGATCCTCGGCTAGCCCACCAGGAATCGGCGCTAAGGTACTTTCGCCTCAGTCGCCGTCGGCCGCTTCGATCTCTACGACGGCGCCATCCGAGGCACGAACCTCCACTTCCTTGTTGCCGGAAGAGGTCTCGACCTGGACTTCGAAGAGCAACTCACCGCCTTCGGTTTCCTGGCCGGCGCTGACGGCGGTGCCTCCGGCCGCTTCCGCGGCGATCGTCATGGCTTGGTCCCGGGTTACCGGGGCGGCCATGCCCAGCGCGTCCACGAACTCGGTTGTCGGAGGATTGTATACTGTGCTGCCCGACCGACCCGGTCCCGAATTGTTTCGGCAACCCAGCAGCACAAGCGACATCGCGAGCAGACCGATCAGAATCGTAGGAACTCTCATACCTGCCTCCCAGGTGCACCCGGCCGGTGGATCCGGGTGGGTGTATCCGTGGAACAGCCTTGGGAGGCAGATGTGACAGTGCGGGCCGCCTCGGCGATGCCGCGGCTGGCGCCGTCGCCCGGCCAAGCAGCACTGCTGCCGCGATCCAGAGGCTGCGCCAGTCAGCCGGCATGGTCCGCTCGGTCCTTCCGGCTGAGCCGCCATGCCAGCCATATGAGAACCAGCTGGAACGGCAGGCGAAGCCACAACAGCCCTTCCACCATCGGACTGGCACCTTGGGCTCGGGCTTGTCGCAGCATCTCGACGTTCGCCGGGAGCACGGCCACCAGCAGCAGCATCAGTCCGATCCCGGCCGCCGGCCGCAAGCTGGGGATGAGCAGGCCCAGCCCTCCGGCGATCTCAGCCGCTCCAGTTACGGCCACGAGCGCCGCTGGCGCCGGAAGAAACGGCGGCATGACAGACCGATAATATGCGGGGGCGGCGAAGTGCAGCGATCCCGCCAGGACGAACATCAGCGCGAAAGCCGCGCGGGCGAGCTGGATCCGCGTCATGTTCTCCCAGGCCGCCGTTAACGGTTGGTCATGCAGGCGCGAACAGCCTCTCACCGGGTAGCCCATGAAGGCGCTAAGGGGAGGCCGCAAGCAACGGCACACCGACGCTGTCATCCCGAGGGAGCGAAGCGACCGAGGGACCTTCTTCGCGGGTATCGAACCCGGGCCGAGAAAATCCCTCGCTTCGTTCGTGATAACAGCAGGGTGTGCTGTTGCTTCCCCCCGGCCCCCGCTGCCCCGCCAGCCTACCCCCGCCCCCCATTCCCCCCGCGCCCGCGCGACGCCAGCACCATTCCCGCCCCGATCACCGCCAACCCGAGCAGGGTCTTCCCCCGATTCAGTCTGGCCTTGGTGTAGAGGCTCGACTGCATCACGTGGCCCCGATATCCGCCGTGCACCCGTCCGTCGTTGGGCCTTGGAGCGTGCAGGGTGTCGTCGTCGAGCGCCGGAACGTCGCTGTATTGGCCGCTGATACCGGTCGCCTCTTTCATCCGGTCGAACAGCCTCGGTGCGTACTTCTCGGTTGCGCTGAAAAGCTTGCCGCTTCCGCCCACCAGCACGTCTCGCACCGGGTGTGCGGCGCAGTGCAGAATCGCGTCGGCGACGACCTCTGGGGCGTAGACCGGCGGGATGTGCTTCGGCTCCACGCCCAGATAGTTCCCGGCGTGCTCCGGGTACGGCGTGTCGATCGCGGCCGGTTGGATCAGCGTCACCGATACCGGCACTCCCGACTCTTCGACCTCCAACCGGAGCGAGTCGGTGAAACCCTTCACCGCGTGCTTGCTTGCCGTGTAGTGCCCCTGAAGCGGATAGCCGGTGCTCGAAAGGATGCTGCCGATGTTGATCAGCGCTCCGCCCTTCGCGCGCAGATGGGGGAGCGCGGCGAGGCTGCCGTTCACCACGCCCCAGTAGTTGGTCTCAAAGAGGCGCCGCGCATCGACCAGCGTCACTTCCTCGATCCTGCCGTAGGTCGAAACCCCGGCGTTGTTCACCCAGGTGTCGATCCGCCCGAACTCGGCGACCGCACTCTGGGCCAGGCGCTGCATCGCGTCCATGTCCGCGACGTCGCCCACCATGTGAGTTGCCTGTCCCCCTTCGGACTGGACCCGCCCGAGCGCGGTCTGGAGGTCCTGCTCGTCGCGCGAGTTGAGCACCAGTCGGGCGCCCCGCCGCGCGGCCATCAGCGCGGTCGCGAGCCCGATGCCGCTCGACGCGCCGGTGATGACGATGACCTGCTCCTTGATGTCCTTGAGATTAACCTTCATCTGCTACCCCGAACGCTGAATGGTTGAGTCCACATGGCGGTTCACGCCGCATCCAGCATGCTACGCCCAAGTCCCGCCCGGGGAAGTGCCCCAAGTCACCACCGTGTGAAGCGGGTCACGGCACGGCGGGGAGCGGAGGCTCACGTTTCCCTGATGAAGCCTCTGCGGCGACTGGCGGTGACCGGCACGGCCGGGCTCGGGCTCGGCGCCTGTTCGTATCTGGCCTTCCTGAAACCGCCAACCGTGCCGCGCGAGCGGGGCGCCGCCAGCACCGAGCGCGGTCCCGCCTTCACCGCCGCTCCTGCTACTGTTTCGCGGCTCCAACGACGGGAGGATCTACGCGCTCGACGGCGCCAGCGGACGGGAGCTCTGGAACGTGCGCGCCGGCGATGCGTCGCGGGGAGAGACCTTCCCGGCGGCACCGGTCGCGTGGGAGGGGAAGGTTTTCGTCGGCAACGCGGGGGGCGATAACCTGGGCGTGACCGGACGGATCATGGCCTTCGACGCCCGGAGCGGAGGGAAGCTCTGGACCTTCGAGATCGTCGCGAGGAATGGGCCCGCCGCCGCCACCTGGCCCCTGGAAACCGAGCGCGTTCCCCGCGCCGGCGGCGCCACCTGGACGACTTACACGGTGGACACGGCGGCCGGCATCGTTCGGCACCCCAGACAGCAGTCGCCGCGGCTGGCTTACCGCCGTGGAGGCCGAAGGCGGGCGGGTTCGCTGGCCGGCAGCGGATCGCGGTCGCCGCCGGCCTGCACGCACCCGTCACCTGGAACTGGGGAGCGGACCGGCGGAGTTGGTGATCTACGCGCTGCCCTGAATCGGTCGGCGAGAACCCCGTAGCGGCGGCGGATCCACGGCGCGGCGACGGGGAAGGTCGTGGGGGACGACGCCATGCGAATCGAAGATGGCGAGGACCTCGGCGCCTTCGATCGTCTCGCGGTCGAGTAGCGCCTCGGCGAGACCGTCGAGCGCGGTCCGGTTCCGGTCGAGTGCGTCGCGGACCCTGACGTAGAGCTGCTCGACGATGCTCCGAACGTCGCGATCCATCGCCGCGTGCAGCTCGGCGCTGACTGCGCCGCCGCTCTCCCGGTCGTCGAACGCCACCAATCCGGTCGTGATGCCCATGCCCAGCTTGTACACCATCTCGCGCGCGACCCTGGTGGTGTGCTGCAGGTCGGCCTTGGCGCCGCTGGTGACGGCCTCGGCGCCGAAGATCACCTCTTCCGCCGCGCGTCCGCCCAGCCCCTTGCAGATCTGCCCCTCCAGATAGCGCCGAGTGTGGAGCACCAGCTCGCCAGGGGAGAAATGGGCCACCCCCATCGCCTGACCTCGCGGCTGGATCGTCACCTTGTGCAGGCCGTCCTCGGCATGGAACAGCACCCCGGCCAAGGCGTGTCCCGCCTCGTGAATGGCGACTGCCCGCCATTCGTCGTCGGTAGCCCGGAAGCCGGTCCGCTCCTTTCCCAGGAGCAGCCGGTCTCGGGCCTGTTCCACGTGCGCCCAGCGCACCTCGGAGCAACGCTCTCGAGCCGCCGCGATGGCCGACTCGTTCACCAGGTTGGCGAGATCGGCGCCGCTGGTCTGCGGCATCAGCCGGGCGAGCCGGGCGAGGTCCACGTCGCCGGCCATCGGCACGCCGCGCTGCCGGACGTGAAGCCGGAGGATCGCCTCCCGCTCCGAGGCCGTGGGCAGGCCCACCGCTACCGCCCGGTCGAATCGCCCCGGTCGGAGCAGTGCGGCGTCCAGCGCCTCCTGGCGATTGGTGGCGCCGATCACGAGGACGTGCTCTCTCGGGGAGAACCCGTCCATCTCCACCAGGAGCTGGTTGAGGGTCCGATCGTCCTCGTTGTGGCTTTGGTTGCGGCCCCGGCGCCCGCCCAGGGCATCCAGCTCGTCGATGAAAATGACACCGCCCCGGCGGCGGGCTTCGCGGAAGAGCTTCTTGATCCGGGCAACCCCCAGCCCGATCAGGAACCCGGTCACCTCACTGCCGCTGATCGCGAAGAACGGCACCCCGGCCTCGCCGGCCACGGCCCGCGCCATGAGGGTCTTCCCGGTCCCGGGCGGCCCGAACATCAGCACCCCCTTCGGCGTCCTGGCGCCGACCGCCCTGAATGAGTCAGGCGTCCGGAGGAATTCGACCACCTCGCGCAGCTCGGCCACGGTGCCCTCGTGACCAGCCACATCGGCGAAGCTGCTGCGCGATCGGGCGGCGGCCCCCATCCGCCCCATCTCCGACCCGCCGCCGATCTGGCGGCGCATGACGAAGATCAACACGCCGAGGACGACGAGGACCAGCGCCACCTGGCGCAGGAATCCGCCGTCGGTGGGGGAGTCCCGTTCGAGGGTCACCGGCGTCCCGGCCCGCTCGGCGCGCTCGAGCACCGGGGTCACCTCGAAGGTGGGATACACTACGCGGAATTCGGTTCCGGCCGCGGCTCCGCCAATGGCGCGTTCCCAGGTTCCCCGGATCTCGCCGCCTGGCACGACCGTCAGAGCGGCGACAGCACCCTGGTCGAGCCGGTCGAGGAATGTGGAATAGGTGACGACTGGTGCGGCGGGTGGAAGGCTCCGCCACCAGCGCATGCCGAGAACTCCGCCGGCCAGCACGATGGCAATGGCGAGAGGCCCGACCCACGCCGCTCGCGTCGTACGCCACCGTGTCAGTTCCCGGCGGAAGCTCTCGATCATGCGCTATGGCTCGTTAGTCGGCCTTATCAATGTTGTCGGTCTCCTTCAGCGTGTCTACGTCTATGGTGGTGTCGGCGCTGACGATCGTGGTGTCCTGCACCCGCTCGGTCTCGATCGTCGTGTCCACGCCGGCACGGTCGCCGTCCGCGTCGCCAGTCTCGTTGTCTCCGCGCCGGTTCTCGCACCCGGCCACGAGACCCAACGCGAACAGGGCTGCCAATGTAATGCGCATGCTTCCCCCTCCAGAGAGTGTGCCGACCGATGGTCTAAAGACGCGAAATTGCGAGCCTCATATTGGCGAAGAGCTCGCTCCCGCGCGGTGACACGCCGCACAGGAGTCGGCCGTGAGCGCTCAGCCGCTTCCGGTCTCGTCATGAGGGGCGTCTACCGGCTTGGACTCGGGTGAGCCCCGTTGGCGGAGGTGGATCGTAAGCACCACCATCGCCGCGATCGCCAGGAATTCGCTCTGCCAGTTCTGTAGCGACTCGAACCAGAACCTGGAGGTCCCGAGGTAGCCGAGCACTGACACGCCGGGTTCTCCGTGGGCGAGTTGGTCGGCGCCGAACTCTCGAGCTCCGCTGGCGGCGTGCAGAAACCCCCACGCCGCACCGGCCACGGCGCATCGATCCGGCCGCTGGAGGGGCCAGGATCGCGGTCGACCTCCTCGGGCTCGTCGGGGTCCTTTGACTCGGCTGAGCCCTTCTGGAACAGGAAAGCAGTCAGGATGACGTAGCCGAACATCTGGAGGAACTCGCTCTCCCAGTTTTCGGTCACCGACTCGAGGAAATGGGCACTGGCGATGTACGAGCCGTAACCCACCTCGGACTCGCCGTGGCTCCGCTGCTCGTTGTTGTACTCGCGGTGACCGACGGCGCTCTGGCCGGCTAGGAACACGGCGAACAGCGCTAGCAGAACGAGCGTAAGACCGTTGTTCCGGAGGAATGGGCGAAGCACGCTCCCCCCACGAGGTTCTCGATGCTCTTGATGCCTATGTCTTGATGCCAATACAGGATGCTGGGGGATTTGCGGATCGGCTGTGGGAGGGGTCACACCGCGGGGCAGGCTTAGGCGGCTATACCGCCCCGGTGTTCGCCGCTCGGGCGCCGTGTCACACGGCGGGGACGGAAGGCGTTTTCGGCCGGAGGTCCGCCCCAGATCTCGGGGTGCTGGTCAAACCACTCGCGCTCCTCTTCGGGCGCGTCGTTCCATCCATTGTAGTCGCAGGTCGTCACGGGATCCTACCCTTGCTGTTGCCTGCCGCCCGGAGTTGGATCGGCGAAGCCAATCTCCGCATCAGCCGTGCCACGACGGTGTAATCTATCGCCCCATCGCCGCTATCCTTGACCATGGCCCGCGGCTACCCCGCTCCCAAGACTCCGCAACCGGAGACTCCGTTACCGATCGACCCCGCGCTTCCCGAGCTTCGCGGGGCGCTCCGGGCCGGCACCTCGGCGGTGCTCCAAGCCCCACCCGGCGCCGGCAAGACCACCCGGGTTCCGCTCGCGCTTCTCAACGAGCCGTGGCTCCAGGGCGGGCGAATAGTGATGCTCGAGCCCCGCCGCTTGGCCGCTCGTGCCGCCGCCCGGCGCATGGCCGCGACACTGGGCGAGGAGGTGGGCGGCACCGTGGGCTTCCGGGTGCGCCACGAGACCCGGGTCGGTCCGCGGACCCGGATCGAAGTGGTCACCGAAGGGATCCTTACCCGGATCATCCTCAACGACCCGGCGCTTCCGGGGATCGGCCTCGTGGTCTTCGACGAGTTCCACGAGCGAAGCCTTCACGCCGACCTGGGGCTCGCGCTGACCCTACTCACCCGGAGCGTCCTCCGGGACGATCTTCGGGTGCTCGTCATGTCGGCGACGCTCGACGGTGGGCCGGTCGCCAGTCTGCTGGGCGGCGCGGCCGTCGTCACCAGCGAGGGCCGGAGTTTCCCGGTGGAAACCCGTCACATCACGCCTCGCGCCGGGGCCAAGATCGAGGCGGCGGTCGCCGGCGTAGTGCGCCACGCGCTGGAGGAAGAGGAAGCCGGCGACCTGCTGGTGTTCCTGCCCGGTGCCGGGGAGATCCGCCGAGTCGGGGAGCTGCTCGCCGGCTCGGCGGGCCAGGTGATTCCTCTCCATGGAAATCTCCCAGTCGAGGCACAGGACCGGGCGGTCGGGCCCAGTCCGTCGGGGGTACGAAAGGTGGTTCTCGCGACCTCCATCGCGGAGACCAGCCTCACCATCGAAGGGGTGCGGGTGGTAGTGGATTCGGGCCTCGCGCGCGTTCCCCGGTACTCTCCCCGGACCGGGATGACCCGACTTGCCACGGTCCGAGTCTCGCGCGCTTCGGCGGACCAGCGCCGGGGTCGCGCCGGCCGCGTGGCGCCGGGGGTCTGCTACCGGGTGTGGTCGGAGCAGGAAGATCGGGGACTGGTGCCCCGCGCGACCCCCGAGATCCTGGAGGCCGATCTGGCTCCGCTGGCCCTGGAACTCGCTGCTGCGGGTGTCGCCGATCCGGCGGAGTTGGAATGGCTCGATCCACCTCCGGCCGCGGCCCACGCCGAGGCACGGTCCCTGCTCACCCAACTTGGCGCCCTCGATACCGCCGGATGCATCACCCCGCACGGACGCTCGATGTCCCGCCTCGCGATGCACCCCCGCCTGGCTCATATGGTGTTGAAGGGTAGGGACCTGGGCGCCGGCGAGACCGCCTGCGAGCTCGCGGCGCTTCTGGCGGAACGGGATGTCCTTCGCCGAGCCGAGAGTGTTCCGGACGCGGACATCCGGATACGGCTCGATGTCCTCCGGGGTACGACCCAGCTCGGAGACGTGGACCACGAAGCGCTGCGGCGCGTCCGGGCAGAGGCGAAGAGCTGTCGCGGGGGCGGCGGCCGGATCGAGGCGGCGGGGCTGCTGCTCGCCTTTGCCTACCCCGACCGGATCGCGCAGCGGCGAGCTGGACAGCCGGGGAGATACCTCCTGCGGAATGGGATCGGGGCCGTCCTGGCCCCGCAGGCGCTCGGAGGCGAGGAGTACCTGGTGGCGGCGCAGGTCGAGGGGAAGTCCAGGGAGAGCCGGATCCTTCTCGCCGCACCGGTGTCCCTGCCCGAGATCCAAGAGCACTTCGCTGGCGGCATCGTCACTCAGGAGCTGGTGGAGTGGGACCCGGGCACCCGGTCGGTGATCGCGCGCCGGCGGGAGCGGCTGGGGGCTCTGGTGCTTCGGGAAAGCCCCTTGGCGGCCCCCGAGCCGGAAAAGGTGAGGTCGGCGCTCCTTGCGGGCATCGCGGCTGAAGGCATTCAGGCGCTGCCGTGGAGCGACACGGCCCGGAGGCTTCGGGCCCGCGTTGGGTTCGTCCGGCGGCTCAGTCATTCCTGGCCCGATTTCTCGGATGAGGCGCTGGCCGGTTCGCTGGCGGAGTGGTTGGGCCCGCACCTGGTCGCGGTAAGGCGATGGGACGATCTCGCCCGGCTGGATCTGGCACTGGTGCTGTCGGAGGCCCTGGGCTGGGAGCGGCGGAGCATCCTGGACCGGTTGGCACCGGCCCACGTGGAAGTGCCCAGCGGATCCCGAGTTCCGGTGGACTATTCGGACCCGGAGGTACCCTCCTTCGCCGTTCGGCTTCAGGAAATGTTTGGGATGACGGAAACGCCCAGGGTGGGTGGGGGTCAGGTTCCCCTCACGATGCACCTCCTCTCGCCGGCGGGTCGGCCGGTGCAGGTGACGCGTGACCTCGCGGGATTCTGGCGCACGACGTACTTCGCAGTCAGGAAGGATCTGAAGGGGCGCTATCCGCGGCATTACTGGCCCGACGACCCCTTGAAAGCGGAGCCTACCCGCCGGGTGAAACCTCGGGGACGGCCCGGGAACCGTGGCTGAGTGAGTGGTGTTAAGCTTGTGTCGCCTAGAGAGTTCCGATTCGGGAATCGGTGCAACGGTCGGGCCTGGCCAATCATCTGAGCCGGTGTAGGCGGAGTGACTCGCAGAAATGGCAGTCCCCAAATTATGAAATGAGAACGCCTTGCTCCGAAGCAAGGGGTTCCCCGCGAGAGCGGGTCAGCAAATCGGATAGGAGTAGTACTGTGGCTGTGAAGAAGCGTATCCGTTCGGGGCGGCGCCCGGCTCGGGCCAGCCAGCTGCCGAAGGCGATCGACGAAGGTCGCGAGAGCCTGGACTTCTACCTCCAGGAGATCAGCCGGATTCCCCTCCTTTCCGGCGAGGAGGAAACCGCGCTGGCTCGCCGTGCCTTCAAGGGCGACGTGGACGCGCAGGAAAAGCTCGCGCGCCATAACGTCCGCTTCGTGGTTTCGGTCGCCAAGAAGTTCCAGAACCGCGGAGTTCCGTTGATGGATCTCATCGGCGAGGGGAACGTGGGCCTGATGACGGCGGCGCGAAAGTTCGATCCGGACCGCGGCGTCAAGTTCATTTCCTACGCGGTCTGGTGGATCCGGCAGGCGATCCAGGCGGCGATCGCGCGGCACGGCCGGCCAGTCCGAGTGCCGCTCAACCGAACTGCGGATCTCAACCGGCTCGGCCGGGCCACCACGCTGCTCACCGAGCGGCTCGGCCGGGTCCCCACCACGGACGAGCTGATCGAGGCAACGGGACTCACCCGTGATGCGGTCCGGGCGCTCAGCGCGCTGCACATCGAAGCCCTCCGTCTCGATCACCCGGTGCGCGAGGCGGATGATCGGGGCCGGATGGAGCGCTTCGTGCCGCTCACCCAGGAGGGCACCGACGCAACCACGATGGCCAACAGCCGGACCGATGACCTCGAGGCCGCTCTCGCCGCCCTGCCGTCGCGCGATGCGAAGGTGATTCGGCTGTACTTCGGGCTGGACGACGGAAAGAGCCGAACGCTGGAGGAGATCGGGCAGATGATGGGCGTCACCCGCGAGCGTATCCGGCAGCTCCGTGATCGGGCGCTGCGTCAACTCCGCGAGCAGCACGGCGACAAGCTCCGCGAGCTCGCCGCCTGACCGTCGAAAGACCGGCACCAAACCCCGCTCGGCGACTTCCGCCGAGCGGGGTTTTTGGCATTTGGACAAATTTTGCACTCCGGGGGGACTGGACGGGCGAGGACTGGCTACCGAGATTGAATGGTCCCCCTAAGCCAGAGGGCGCCGGGCCGCGCGGCGTACTTCCCATCTCCGAGGTCACCGTGAGACGCTCCGCTCTCCTGCGCCGCCGTGTCCGCGCGTCACTGCTCGAGCACTTCGAGCTTTTCCTTACCATAGTCGGCGTTCTCCTGGCCATCACCTTCGCCTTCATGGAGCTGAGCCAGGGCGAGCGGGGGCTGGCCAACGTGGGGCTGGTCTGGCTTCAGGGGTTTCTCATCTGGGCAGTGCACCGGCACTCCTGGTTCCGCCGCCGGGCGCTGGTGAAGAAGCTCCGCGACATGCTCCAGGACCGGGTGAACAACCAGCTCACCGTGATGCTGGGGGTCGCCGAGATGCGGGTTGCTCCGGCGTCGGAGGACGGGCGTCTCGATCTGGAGCGGGCGGTGCTCGCCGCGCGCACGGTCTCCAGCGAGCTGGAGCACCTGTCCCTCGAATCCCTGCGCGAATGGGAGCACCGCTACCGAAAGAGCGTTCCAGGCGCGCTGGCCTGAGCGGGCGCGAGGCGCCGGGCGTTTTGCAGCCCGCCGCGCCGCCGAGGCTCTGCGCCGACGGTGCGCGGGGTCGGCGTAACCGGCTTTATTCTCTCCGGTAAGTCGTTGCCTCTGCGTCTCTAATGCCGCCGGCCGGCGCTCGGCTCCAGGCCGGCGGCTAGGACCTGCCGACAGTCCCGCTCGGGACTGGATATTGCTGCGCGCCAACCTGATGAACGTGCCCAGCCGCATGTCCCTCCGACGAATCCCGACCTCGCTCCACCTCCCGGTCCGCATGGCATACGCGGGAGCGTGGGAAGCGCTCGTCGTCACCCACACCGCGCAGGCGCTGCAGTTTCTCTGCGAGTTCGCCTCCCGGCTGCCGGTGCTGGAGGCGCTCGATCTGTACTTCCAGGTGGTGGCGGTGCCGGAGGCGATGCAGGAGACGGTGCGGACCCGTACTCTCACCGGACTGGAGCTGGAGTCGCTTCCGGCGCCGACGCCCATGCCCGAGCCGCAGGGATGGCAGCGCTTCCGGCTCCAGGTGTTGCTGGAGCACCAGCGCTATCGTCGCCGATACCAGGAGCGCACGGTGCAGCTCGCCAGGATGGTCGGCGCGCGCGCCGCGGAGGCGGTGATCGCGACCCACGTAGAGAACGCGATCGGTTTCTCGGGGTTGCTGCGGGCAGTCATGCCGGTGGAGCAGGCGACCGACCATTACCTGCGGGAGTTCAGCCTGTCGGCGGGGACGGCGCACATGGTTTGGCAGCGGGTGCAGGCGAGGGTGGCGGGAGAGGCGCTGACGGCGCAGTACGCGGATCCGGTGCGGCCGCGGATCGAGGAGGCGGCGGTCGAGGCGGCGGGGGGCTAGGT
>JACCSE010000553.1 GCA_013813145.1 Gemmatimonadales bacterium | reverse complement strand
CCGGAGTCCGCCGTCGTCGAGCAGCCGGCGCAGTGCCGCCGCCACCGCCTCCGGGCGCTCGGCTTCGACCAGCAGGCCGGTCTCGCCGTCCCGCACGCCTTCGGGGATCCCGCCGCTCCGGCCGGCGACGACCGGTATCCCGCAGGCCGACGCCTCGGCGAGGGAGATCCCGAAGCCTTCCACCCGCTGCTCCATCAGCCGCGACACGCCGAGGTAGATCTCGGCGGCGTTGTAGAGCGCGGGAAGATCGCGGTCGGGGACATCGGTCAAGAATCTCACCCGGTCGGCCACGCCCAGCGCACGCGCTTCCTCCTCCAGCCACTCGCGCTCCTCGCCCTGACCCACCACGGCGTAGCAGAGGTCGGGATACCTCTCGCAGAGGGACGCAAGGGCCCTGAGCGCGGTGTCGATCCCCTTATGCCGGGTGAGCCGGGCGACCGACAGGAGCCAGCGGCCGCCGGTCATGCCGTATCGCTCCCGCACCGCGCCAGTGTCGATTGCCGGACGGAAGAATTCCGCATCGGCGCCCAGCGGCACCACCCGCACCTGCTCGGGAGCGGGCTCGATCTCGAGCTCGCCCAGGAGATTGATGCAACGGTCGCGGGTCCACTGACTGTTGGCGATGAGGACGGCCGCCGAGGAGAGGAGCGCGCGCGAGGCGCGGCGCTTCAGCACCGATTGATGGACCTGGTGCTGCAGGATGAGCAGGTCGCCGCCGTGGAGGAGAATCCCGAACGGCGTGCCGACCCGCTCCATGGTCCATTTGGCGGGATAGGCGGCGGGCTTGAGATTCCCGCACCAGATGAACTCCGCACCGATGCCCCGGGCGAGCACCGCCGCCCGGCGGGACCAGAGCAGGATGCCGTGGAGCGTGCGCAGCCGCCGAGCCGAGATGGGAAGGCGGTCCACCTGATTGGGCAGGGCGGCATCCACCCGGGCCGAGTCGGCATGCTGCCCGGTGGAGACCACGAGACCGCCGGGCGGATAGCGTCGGGCCAGCTCCCCCATCCAACGCGCAATTCCACCGCCGATGGGCGGAAAGTCGTAGGTGAGGAGGAGATGGGGAGCCATGCGGACAATCTAGCGGGGCAGCGGGGCAGCGGGGCAGCGGCAGCTGGTTACCCGTACGCGCAAGCGTCGCGCCTACCGACTGGCGAACTCGCGCCCGATCTGGATGACATCCGCCGCGACCCGATCCCAATTGTAGAAGCTCTCGACCGCGCGCCGCCCTCCCGCGCCCAAGCGCAGCGCCAGCTCCCGGTCGCCCAGCAGCCGCCGGACGGCATCTCGTACCGGCTCGGGGCGCCCGCTCTCCACCAGGAGACCGGTTTCCCCGTCGCGCACCGCGTCCGGAATCCCCCCGCTCGCTCCGCCGATGACGGGAATGCCGCAGGCCGACGCTTCCACCAGAGAGATGCCGAAGCCCTCCACCATCAGCTCGACCTGGCGGGAAACTCCGACGTAGATCTCGGCGCTGTTGTACAGCGCGGGGAGATCGCAATCGGCCACCTCGGTCAGAAAACGCACCCGATCGGCTACACCCAGCTCGCGCGCCATCGTCTCCAGATCCCGCTGCATGATCCCCGAGCCGACGACGGCGTAGCGCAGCTCTGGCGCCTCGTCCCGGAGCAGCGCGAGGGCGTGGAGCACGGTGTCGAACCCTTTATGAGCCGCCAGCCGCGCGACCGTCAACATCCATCGGCCACCTTCGAGTCCATAGCGGCGGCGAACCGCGCTCGGATCGATGCCGGGTCGGAATTGGACCGGATCGGTGCCGAGAGGCACGGTACGCACCGCAACCCGACCGGGATCGAGTCCGAGCTCCGCCAGGGTGGCGAGGCAGCGATCTCGAGTCCACCGGCTGATCGCGACCAGCACGCCCGCCCGCTCGATCAGCGAGCGCGCGGCCCGCCGCTTCACCGCCGATCGCCCGATCCGGCTCTGGAGGAGGAGCAGCTCCGTGCCGTACAGGAAAATCCCGTATGGCAGCCCGAAGCGGCGACTCAGCCACCATGCCGGATACGCGGCCGGCTTGAAGTTGCCGCACCAGACGAAATCCGGCCGCTCAGCGCGCGCCAGGCTCTCGGCTCGGCGGGACCAGCGCACCAGGGAGGGGACGGCGCGAAGCCGGCGGCTCGGGATGGCGATCCGGTCGATGTGGTTCGGGTAGACGGCATCGCTCTGCTCGGCGCCCGGATGCGAGCCGGTGGACACCTGCAGCGATCCGGCAGGATAGCGCCGCGTCAGCTCGCCCATCATGCGGGCGATGCCACCCCCCATCGGAGGGAAGTCGTACGTGAGCAGCAAGTGCGACCTCACCCGATCACTTCCGCAAGCGCTCGCTCGTAGCGATCGATCATGCGTGAAATCGGGAACTCGGTTTCGATTCGCCGACGGGCCGCCTCCCCCAGCCGCGCGCGGTACTCGGGAGCGGCGAGCAGGGCACCGACCGCTGCGGCCAGCGCGGCCGGATCGCCAGGTGGCACCAGCAGGCCGGCGGAGCCGTCGTCACCCATCAGCTCAGCCGTTCCACCCGCATCGGCGGCCACGACCGGCCGGGCACAAGCC
>JACCSE010000301.1 GCA_013813145.1 Gemmatimonadales bacterium | reverse complement strand
GTTGAGATGCGTCGCCGACCGCGTTCCCACCGGATCGGCGTACCGCGTCCGGATCTCCCTGACCTCGACCCCCACCACCACCGGCAACCGGCGCCAGATGAGATGGCCGTCGAGCGCGAGATTGCGCAGCCGCGATGTCGGCAGCAGGTCCGCGTCGTCGGGGTCGTCGATTCCCGCGCCACCGCCGATCTCCCATGACGCCGCCGGCCTGAGGTTGAGCTGTGCCCACCCTCCCGTCGTCCGCACCGGCACGCCGTTCACCACCATGCTCTGTCCGATACCGCCCCCGCCGAGACCGGCGAGCGCCTGTCCGGTGAATCCCTCCGCCCGCAACTCGAGTCCTCGCACGATCGGGGCCCAGACGCTCGCGGCGGCGGCCTTGGACGGCACCCGGTCGCCCGCGGCGTCTACGATCCAGCCGTAGTGCCCGCCGAGGCTCACCTCGCCCGGCTCGTCAACGGCGCCGCCCCAGCGGGCTCGTACCCGTGCCTGGAGGAACGGGCGTCCACTCCGCTCGGCGATGTCGGGTTGAGTGAAGAATGCGCCCTGGGGGTCGCCGGAAGTCGGCGCCAGGGCTGCGATCTCGGCGCCCAGGCGGGCGCCCCCGGCGGTGTGGAGGTCGCCGGCAAGCCGTATCTGCGGGATCCAGAGCCAGAGGTTTCCCGCGCCGGCAAACTCGGGAAAGCCGATGCTGGCCAGCGACGACGGGCTCACCGCCGCGATCGGCGGAGACTCCTGTCCCGCGAGCAGCGCGACCCGGCCCCAGGTCAGCTCGGCAAAGGCGCGACGGATGCGGAGCAGGGGGAAGGTGCGCCCGCCGGTCGACGGCTGCTGGCCGCCGTAGAAATCCACGTCCAGCTCGCCGGTGAGGGCACCGCCGAGCAGCTCCGGCACCAGGGCCGTCACCGTCACCCGCGACTGGCGCACCGTGCCACCGGACGCGGCGGTCGCCGGGTTCTCCGCCGGATCGGCGGGCAGCGCGAATTGAGGGACGTCGCTGTTGTTGACCCGGGCGCTGGTGTGAAAGCCGTTCATCAGGATGAGGCCGTGCACCTCGGCTTCGATGTCGGGTTGCTGGGCGGAGACTGACGTCGCGGGCGCGAGGAGAGCCAGCGCGAGGGCCGCGGTTCGCGTTGACGTGCTCCGGAGCGCTCGGTAACCTTGGGTCATGCGAGGTAAAGTACAGCGCCGTATCGCGCTCCGCCGAGCCCTCATGGCCGGCGGCGCAGCGGCGTCGCTCTCCGCGGCGCTGCCGTTCGCGGCGCAGGTCACCGGACGGATCACCATCCTCGACCACAATGACCGGCCGGCCGACGACGTCGGCCAGGCCGTCGTCTGGCTGGAGGCGGCATCGGCCGCGAGCGCGGCGCCGGCGCGAAGCGAGATCGGCACATCCGACAAAGAGTTCTCGCCCCACGTGCTGGTGGTCCGTTCGGGCTCCACCGTCGCCTTCCCCAATCACGATCCGTTCAACCACAACGTCTTCTCGCTCTCCGAAGAGAATCCCTTCGACCTCGGGCTCTACGGCCGGGGTGAGACTCGGGAAGTGCGCTTCACACGGCCCGGCATCGTGAGGGTCTACTGCAACGTGCACGCGCAGATGAGCGCGATCGTGGTGGTGCGGGACACGCCCTGGTTCGGCCAGCCCTCGGGCGACGGGACCTTCGCGCTGCCGGCGGTTCCGGCCGGTCGCTATCGACTGCACGCATGGCACGAGCGGGCGCCGGAAGTGACCCGCGAGGTCGAGGTGCCGGCCGAGGGGGTCAGCGACCTCGCACTCGAGCTCGACGCCCGCGGCTACAGGTTTACTCCCCACCTCAACAAGCACGGCCAGCCCTACCCGCAGCAGGGGCGGCGGTACTGACCGTGCCGCTCGGCACCAGAATCTTTCTCGGCACCGCGATGGTGGTCGTCGCGGCCCTGGGACTGGCGTTGTTGGTGACCAAGCAGCGGGCCGATACGGCGGCCGACGCCGCCTCGGCCCGCGCCGTCCGGGCCACCGCGGCCGCGATCGGCGACGCCGTCGAGGGCCGAAGTCGCACGCTCCGGCGCCTGGCCGAGGCGCTGGTGCAGGTTCCCGCCTACGTCTCCCGTATCGGCGAGTCGCTGCGTGGCGGCGACCGAGCCAATCTGCTCGACCAGGCCGATGAGCTGCGGGATCAGACCGGCGCCGACTGGGTGCTGATCACCGACGAGCGGGGAATCCTGAAGGCGTGGACCGCGGACCGGGATCTCTTCGACGAGGATTTTTCCCGCGGAGCGCTGATCGGCCGGGCGCTGGAGGGACAGTCCACCGAGGGATTGTGGCTGGAGCCCACGGAGGCCGGCGACGAACTGTTCCAGGCGGTCGGAGTGCCGGTCACCAGCCCGGGGAGCCCGGTGCCGCTGGGCATCGTGGTCGCGGCGGTGCGGATCGACAGCTCCTTCGCCGAGCAGCTCCGGCGGCACACCAACTCCGAGATCGTCTTTTTCTCCCGCGACACGCTCGGAGTTCCCCATGTCGCGGTCTCGACGCTGCCCCGGGAGACGGTCAGCGGCGGGATCCGTCTGGTGCCGTCCGATACCGGTGGGGACACTCTGTCCGCGCGCTTCCGACTCGCGGCCGACGGGGTACAGTACCTGGGCGCCGCCGGCCCGCTCTCCACCGCGGACGGCGTTCCCATCGGCGGCTACGTCGGGCTGCATTCCCGGGATGCCGACCTCGTTGTGTACCGGCAGCTCAGCAGGACGATCCGGTGGGCCTTCGCCGGCGGCCTGCTCCTGGCCCTCGGGTTCTCCGTGCTGATGGCCCGGCGGATTACCCGGCCGGTTCGGCGGCTGGTCGAGGCGACCCGGCGAGTGAGCGAAGGCGAGTATGCCGGGCGGATCGAGGTCGCAAGCACCGACGAGATCGGCGAGCTGGCCGGCGCCTTCGACAAGATGGTGGAGGAGCTGCGGGAGAAGGACCGGCTGGTGGAGTACCTGCGTACCGGCGCCGAAAGTGGGAGCGAGACGCCGCCCGCGGCGGCCCGGACCGATGGACTGCTCGCCGTCGGCGCGCGCTTCGCGGGGCGCTACGACATCCTCGACCTGCTCGGCTCCGGCGGAATGGGAGTCGTCTACCGCGCGTTCGACCGCGAGGTCGGCGAGACGGTCGCGATCAAGGCGCTCCGGCCCGAGTTGGGCGCCCTGGATCCGACGCTGCTCGAGCGGTTCAAGCAGGAGCTCCGGCTCGCCCGGCGCATCACCCACCGCAACGTGGTCCGCACCTACGACCTGGGCGAGGCGGACGGGGTGTACTTCATCACCATGGAGTACGTCCGCGGCACCACGGTGGCGACGCTGATCCACGACGCGGGGCGGCTCGCCGTGCCGGCGACGCTGACGATCGGGAAGCAGGTCTGCCGGGCACTCGAGGTGGCGCACGACGAGGGCATCGTTCACCGCGATATCAAGCCGCAGAACCTGCTGGTGGATCCGGGCGGGTTTCTGAAGGTGATGGACTTCGGGATCGCCCGGCTGGCGGAGCGCCGGACCGATGCCAGCCAGGGGCTGACCGGGGTAGGCGTCGTGATCGGGACGCCGCAGTACATGGCGCCGGAGCAACTCTTCGGCGAGCCGGTGGACGCCCGCACCGACCTGTACGCC
>JACCSE010000299.1 GCA_013813145.1 Gemmatimonadales bacterium | reverse complement strand
TCTTGGCCAACTGGGCCTCCTGGCGCACCAGCAGCGCCAGGTCCTGCGTGAGTTGCCCGAACAGCTCGCCGACTGAGCGCTCCTGCCTAAGCTCCTGCATTCGAGCCTCCCAAGCCTGTCCGCGGGGTGGGCGGAATGTCGTCCACCATGGAGCGTGACGTGCCGAGACCGATGCCCGCGGGGTCGCCGCCCGGCTGGATCCGCTCATAGCCGCCGAAATCCTCGTACTCATACCCGTAGTCCTCGGAGCCTCTGCGCTGCTCCGAGCTCTTGAGGAACCGCGCGCCGAGGATTCCGAGCGCGAAGGCCGCGCCGAAGACGAGCGCCGGCTGGCGCCGGGCGAGGTTCTCGACGTCCCGGGCGATCCGCTGGACATCGGCCTCCCGGAGGTAGCTGGCGACCTGCTCCACCTGACCCGCCAGCGAGTCGGCCAGTCCGGCGATGCGCTCCTGCTGCTCGTCGCGGAGGTGGTCGCCGGCACTGTGGAACGCGCTCGCGATTCCGCCGATCTGCTCGGCGGCTTGGCGGCGGCTGTCGCTCAGGCTGGAGGTGGCCTTGTCGCGCGCGTCGCGGAAGGTGCTCTTCGCCTGATCCACCACCTGCTCCTTTACTTGCCGTATCTGGCCCCGAGCTCCTCCTGAGGTTTCGCTGCCGGTACCGGTCGAGTTGGCCGGATCGGTCTCGAGCCCCGCGCCAGGCGTGCTGCCACTCTGTGTGTTTGGCATCGTCATGATCTCTCTCCTTCGACTGCGGTGTCCTGCGCCGTGCCAAGGCTGGTTGGAGCACGCACTATGCGGCGGATGATCCGTTGTTGCGGTGCGTTGCGTCACGATGGAGGGGGGTGTGATGGGGATCACTACGGCAGGCAGCGGGTCAGGGGGGCAGGGGGGCAGCAACGGCTCGGCTCTACACTCCGCTTGGTGTGCCGTTGCCGCCCGCCCGCTGTCCTTGCATCCGCCTGATTCCCAGCCTATCATGTCCCGACGACAACCGAACCACGCGAGTAGAGACGCTCGGAAGCCGGTGTGACTCCGGCGCGGCCCCGCCACTGTAACGGGCACCACAACCTCGCTCCATACGCCACTGGGCAACCGGGAAGGCGAGCGAGGGCCCGAAGCCAGGAGACCTCTCCACTCGCGCCACCACGCTGGCCCTCGGGGGAGGGAATGGTGGCGACTCTGGCCTCGCATTGGCCCGCGCTCGCCCATCTTCGGAACCCCGAGGATGGGCCCGCTGCTTGAGGGGGTCTCTCCTCCAGGCCGCCGCGCTCCTCCTCGGAGGCGCACTCGCCTGCCGGCCCGCAGGCGGGGCACCTGCCAACGTCGTTGCCATCGACGACGCGGGGGACACCGTGCGTCTCGGCGGGCCGGCCCGCCGCGTCGTCTCGCTGGATCCCACGACCACCGAGCTCCTGTTCGCCATCGGTGCCGGCGCCGCCCTCGCCGGCCGGACCGACGCCTGCGACTTCCCGGTTGCGGCGGCCGCCGTGCCCAGCGTCGGCGGCGGCATACCACCCAACGTCGAGGCGGCCCTGGCCCGCGAGCCCGATCTGGTTCTGCTCTACCACGGTGGCGCCAACGCCGGGCCGGCGGCGAGGCTCCGCGGGCTGGGCATTCCGGTGGCGCGGCTCCGGACCGACCGGCTCGGCGACGTGCCCCGTCTCGCGCGCCTCCTCGGCGACTTCACCGGTTCGCGCCAGGGCGCGGATTCGGTAGCTCGCGCGTACCTGGCCGAGCTGAACCGCGAGCGGGCGGCCGCTCGGGCGGGGTCCACCGCGCCGGTCCCGGTGCTCATCCTCGCCTGGGAGCAGCCGCTCATCGCGCTCGGCGCCGGCAGCTTCGTGAGCGAGGCGGCCGAGCTGGCCGGCGCGAGGAACATCTTCGGCGACGTATCAGCGCAGGCGGCGCCCGTCGCCCTGGAGGCGGTCGTGAACCGAAACCCACGCGCCGTGCTGACGATGGGTGCCTCCGGGGCGGCAATCTCCCTCCGGCCCGAGTGGCGCGCCGTTGCCGCCGTGCGCCACGGGCGCGTCTTCCGGCTCGACCACTCCGCCTACAACCACGTTGGACCGCGCATGCCCGCCGCCATCCGCGCGTTGCGCCGGCGGCTCGCGGCAATTCCATGACTCTCTACCGCAGGAGATCGGCGATGTTCCCCACCCTGGCAGTCATGCTCCGGCGCATCGCTCCGGCGGCGATCCTCCTCGCGCCTTCCGC
>JACCSE010000297.1 GCA_013813145.1 Gemmatimonadales bacterium | reverse complement strand
GCCGGCCGGAGTCGCGTACACCCACGTGCTGGTCTGGTGTGACCGGTACAACGTGGGAGTCGGGGCAGCGCGGGTAGAGCCCTGATCGCCATCTTCCACAGGAGAGTATCATGCACGCGACCCGGCCGCTCCATACCTGTCTACGAATTGCAGTTGTCGGAGCCCTCGCTTCGGCCGCGCTCGCGGTAGCTCCGGCCGCGGCGCAGTCTTCCGGAACCGACGCGATGGAGAAGGACGCCATGCGGAAGGACGCCATGGGCAAGGCGGCAATCGCCCCCGGTAAGGGCACCCTCCAGGGCGCTGAAGGTCACGAGGCCGCCGGGGCGTTCGAGATTCACGGCGCCGGGGCTGAGCGCCACGTCCGTCTCGGCTCCGATTTCAAGGTGGAGCGCGGCCCGGACGTTCACGTCGTGTTGAGCCGCGGGCCAAAGGTCTCGGACGGCGATCTCTACCTGGGGCAGGTGAAGCGTTTCAGCGGCGCCTCGGACTATGCAGTTCCCGCGAACGCCGACCTCGCCTCTTACACCCACCTGGTGCTCTGGTGCAAGAAGTACTCGGTGGCGATGGCGAGGGCACCGCTGCCGCAATCGGCGATGGCCGGGGACGCGATGGGCAAAGACGCGATGGCGAAGGACGACATGAAGGAGGAAGACGGTATGCAAGCTGGCGCTATGATGGAAGGCGACAAGATGACGCACCCGGACTCCGCCGCCGTCACGCCCTGAAGGTGACCCCCACCAGGCGCCGTGCCGGGCACGAGGCCAGGTCCTCCCCCCGCGGCTCGATCTGGGCCGCGGGCGGCGAGGATCTGCGCGCGCGACTCGTCGCCCGCGATGAGCGGGCACTCGCGGAGCTGATCGACGTCGCCAGCCCCTGGCTGCTCGGCATCGCCCAGGGCATGCTCCAGGATCCGGTCGAAGCGGAGGAGGTGGTACTGGAGGTGATGACGATCGCTTGGAATCGGATCGAGCTGGTCGGGGCCGAGGGCAGCGCCCTCATGCCCTGGCTGCTTCGGGTGACGCGCAACCGGACGATCGATCGGCTGCGGGCCCGCCGCCGGCGCGGCTCGGCGCTCGCGGCCGCGTCCGCGGACCCGGGGATCGTCCGCCATGTCGAGGACGAGAGTCGGATCGACGAGGCGGGCGCGCCGGGCTGGCACGTGCACCGGTCGGTTCATGCCGCCCTCGACTCCCTGCCCGAGGATCAGCGCACCGCGGTGCGTCTGGCATATTTCGAGGGGCTGACGCACTCCGAGATCGCGGAGCGCCTCGCCATCCCTCTCGGCACCGTGAAGACTCGGCTACGGCTTGGGTTTGGGCGCCTGCGGGTCTCGCTGGCGCCGATCAAGGACTGGGTCCTGTGAGGAACCGCCCATGAGCGCGCACGACTGGTTCGTGGAGCATCGCATGGATTACGTGGCGCGGACGCTCGAGGAGAGCGAGCTGCGGACGTTCCAGGACCACCTGGCGCGATGCCCCGAGTGCGCCGGTGAGGTGGCCTCGATCGAGCGCGATCTCGCCTGGCTTCCCATGGGAGCGGCTCCCGTGGCCCTCCGGCCGGGCCTCAGCCGCCGCCTGGCGGAAGGAGTGCTCGAGACTCGCGGCCGCCGCTGGATGCGGCGGGCCATGCCGGCGGCCATGGCCGCGTCTCTCCTGTTGGGTGCGGCCGGGTGGCTCGCCGGCCGACTGGAGACCGAGCGCTTGGCGAGGGAGCTGCAGGAGCGGGACCGTCGCCTCGCCGCCCTGACCGACACCGTCTCCATCACGCGCGGAGCGGACCGCGTGCTCCAGGCCAGCATCGACATGGACGGCCGGGAGGGGGGGATCTTGATCTTCGACGACTCCGCGACCCACCGGTGGAACGTCGTCATCCACGGGTTGCCGCCCGCGCCCGCCGGCCAGGTCTACCGCTTCTGGTTCATCTGTGAGGAGAAGATGGTGCCGGGTGCCGAGGTCAGCGCCGGGGCGAATCCGGCGCTCTTCACCCTTCCGATGCCGCCCGAAGGAGGAAAAGTGATGGGAGCGGCGCTCACGGTGGAATCGCTGGCGACCCCGCCAATGGAACCCAGAGGCCGGACGCTGGCGGAGCTGATGCTGTGAGGGCCGCGCTGATGCTGTGAGGGCGGAACTGTCATCCCGAGCGAACGCGAGGGATCTTGCCCGCGCATGGGTCGAGCTCGGGCCGGCAAGATCCTTCGCTGCGCTCAGGATGACAACGGTGCGCTCAGGATGACAACGGTGCGTCAGGATGACAACGGTGCGCTCGGGGAGACAACGGTGCGCTCGGGATGACACATCAAATTCCTCCCAGCCACGGATACCCCCGGTCCTCCCAGTACCCCCCCGGCCGCTCGTCGGTAAAGGTCACCGCCGTCAGATATTTCGTCAGCTTGTACCCCAGCTTGATCGGGGAGTAGAGCCGAAGCGGCGCGCCGTGATCCGGCATCAGCGGACGATCGTTGAATGCGTATGCCAGGATCGTCTGCGGGTGCATGGCGCTCTTGAGGTCCCAGCCGTTGGAATACCCGCTGTCGAACGAGTCGAATCTCAGGTACCGCGCCCCGCTCGCCGGCTCCACCAGCGCCGCTACCGTGGCGAGCGGTACCCCGGTCCAGCTCGCGACCGCCGTCCACCCCTCGACGCAATGGTGCTTGACCGTATAGGTGACGGCCGGAAGCGCTCCCAACGCCACGGCCGTGAAACGCGTGGGTTTCCGGACCATTCCACCTACATGGAGCGTCCACTCCTCCGGCCGCTCGAGCCGCGGCAGGGTACGGCTGATGAAGTACGGCGGCATGACGCCGCTCCTGGCGGTGCTCGGATAGGTCGGCGCCAGCCGGTCGCTCGAAAGAACGATATGCTCGCCCACCCAGTCGTTGATCCGGGAGATGGCGGAGAGCCGCGGGCGGAGGAGCGATCCCCCGTCCCAGCCGCAGGCGGCGACGAGCGACGCCGGCCCGGCGAGGACCCCGAGCCGGAGGAAGTCCCTCCGTGGCAGCGACAGCCGATCAGTCATGGCTGGGGAATCTCCCACGATACCGGCCGGTGACGATCGCGCGCAGCGAGGCGGGATCGACCAGCAGCACCAGCAGCACGTGGACGACCGTGAAGGCGACGAACAGCCAGACGGAGAGGAAGTGCCAGTAGCGCGTCAGCTCGAACCCGCCGAACGCCGACACGAGCCAGCCGAGCTGCACCGGTTTGTAGATGGCGAATCCGGTGAGGACCGCAAGCCCGCCGAGCAGCACGATGGACGTGTAGGCCGCCTTCTGGAGCGCGTTGTGCTTCCCCTGTGGCGGGTGATCGCGCCGAAGCCTGAGGTAGTAGAGCTGCATCTGAACCGCCGGCCTGACGTCCCGCGGCCGGAAGAGGAGCGACCGCCACTCGCCCGACACGGCCATGTAGGCGAGATAGACGAGGCCGGTGAGGACGAATGGCCAGGCCAGCGCGAAGTGCCAGTTCAGCCCGCCCGCCAACCACCCGCCCAGACGGCTCCACTCGGGAAAGCCGGAGAATTGGTTCGAGTCGAAGGGATTGAGGAGAGCATAGACCTTTCCCTTCTCGCCGAAATGGGGGAAGGCCATGTAGATCTGGAGTCCGCTTCCGATCATGCCGGCCAGCAGCACGGCGGTGAGCCAGTGGGTGACCCGGACCACCAGGTGATGCCGCCGAACGGGGGCGCGCGGCGCCTCGCCGGTCATTTATCCACCTCTGCGGTACGTCATTCCGAGCGAACGCCAGGCACCTTGCTCGGGAATGGCCTACCCCGGCGCGCAAGATCCCTCGCGTTCGCTCGGGATGACACGGCCTGCCTGGGACAGCACCGGCCCGCTGGTAGACGCTCCATGCAGGAGACACGTCCGCCCGGGCGGCCCGGTTCTCCGACGTACCCGCACGGACCTCAGATCGGGTAATAGCGGGTCAGGAGCACGATCGCGACGATGACTGCCACGACCAGGAGCACGAGGGCGAGGACGGTGATCCCCTGCCGGCCGCGGATACGGGTGGGATGCCGGTGCATCGGACCTGCCAGGCTGAGGTTGGCTGCATAGTATGCCCGCCGCTTGCGAATGGCCACGGGCGCGACATCATTGCACCGGATGAACGGCGGCGATCTCAGCGGCGGTACGGACGCCACGCCAGCTCCCGTCATCGGGCTCGAGCTGGTGGTCGGGCTCCTCCTCGCGCTCCTGGCGGGCGCGCTCTTCGGGTGGCTGGGCGAGGAGGTGCTGGAGGGCGACACCCAGGCGCTGGACGAGCAGCTCCGCCACCTGGTCAACCTGCATGCCACCCCGACCCTGACCGAAATCATGCGCCTCGCCAGCGTCTGGGGCGCGCCCCGACGGCTCGGCGTGGTCGGCGCCGTCGTCGCGGGCTTGTTTCTGGCCCGGGGCTGGTCGCGCGGCGCACTACTCGTGGTGGTCACTCTGGCGGGGGCGGGGCTGCTCGACGGGGGCCTCAAGCTCTTCTTCGGCCGGGAGCGTCCGGACGCCTTTTTCGACAGCTATCCCAGTCCGACCACGTTCAGCTTTCCCAGTGGGCACGCCCTCTTTGCCACGGCGTTCTTCGGCGGTCTCGCGGTGCTCCTCCGGGCCAGGCTTCGCCAGGCCAGCCTCCGGCTCGCGGTCGGGCTCGCGGCTGTTTCGCTCATCCTGCTCATCGGGTTCTCCCGCATCTACCTCGGGGTCCACTATCCCAGCGATGTGATCGGCGGGGTCGCCGCGGGGACGGTTTGGGTCGGCGCGGTGGCCCTCGGCGACTGGCTGGCGGCCTACAGGCGGCGGCGGCCTCGGTGAGAGCGGCAGGCGTCGGGTTGCCAAGGGGGGTGCCAGAGGGGCATGTTCCAGGGCCAATTCGGCCCCGCTCTCCCTGAGCCGGCCCGCGTCCCATCTCGAAAGGACCGTGCATGCGCCGGCTCCGCATCGGAGTACTGGACCTCGTTACCAAGAACCCCAAAATCACGCTTTACGGCCGCATCATGAACCCCAACCTCGCGAGCATCATGCCGCAGGTCGTGGCGGTCTGGTGTGAGCGCGAAGGTCATGACGTCACCCTGGTCTGTTATACCGGGATCGAGAATCTGCTCGAAGAACTCCCGGCCGACCTCGACCTGCTGTTCATCGGGGCCTTCACCCAATCGGCGCAACTGGCGTACGCCCTGAGCGCGATGTTCCGCCAGCGCGGCGCGGTCACGGTCCTCGGCGGCCC
>JACCSE010000485.1 GCA_013813145.1 Gemmatimonadales bacterium | reverse complement strand
AACCTGGCCATCGAATGAGCGGGTCTGCCGGGCGAGTTGACGCACTCGTGAGATGACCGACACCAGCTTCCACCTCTCCCAGGTCAACATCGGCCGCGCCCGCGGAGATATGACCGACCCGATCATGGCCGGGTTCGTCGCCCGTCTCCAGGAAATCAATGCCTTGGCCGACGAAAGTCCTGGATTCGTCTGGCGACTCCAGACCGAGGATGGCGATGCCACGGCGGTGCGGCCCTACGGGGACACCGGCATCCTGATCAATCTCTCGGTCTGGGCCGATCTCCCCTCGCTCCGGACCTACGTCTTCAGGAGCGCTCATGTGGAAGTGATGAAGCGCCGCCGCGAATGGTTCGAGCGCTTTGACCGGATCTACGTGGCACTCTGGTGGGTCCCGGCGGGGCACCGGCCTACCCCCGCCGAGGCGGTAGCGCGGCTGGCCCATCTGGAGCAGCATGGGCCGACCGGGTTTGCCTTCACTTTCGCGGACCCCTTCGGGCCCGACGACCTTCCGATGCCGCGCGAGGGTATCCCTCGAGACGACGCCTGTCCCGCCACCTGATGGGACTCAGGTAAATCAGTCAATGTTCGATCACAGCTTCTTCGCCTTCTCCCGGATGAACGCGTACGTCACCAGCGGCAGCAGGTTCGCGTTCGCCGCCCGCCCCGCGGTTTCCTTTGCCTTCGCCCCGTCGCCTTTGCCCTGGTAAGCCAGCGCCGTCCAGTACACCACCCGGGGATCCTGCTGGTTGGCCTGGGCCAGGTGGGTCAGCGCGCCATCGTACTGCTTTTCCTCCAGCGCTATGGTCCCGGCCAGCTCGTGCGCCTGGCGCACCCGGAAGCTGTTCTGCCGCTCCGCGGCGCCGTCGGCGTACGCCTTGGCCTCGGACTTGGCGGTCGGCAGGTCGCCCTTCGCCAACGCCACCCGCGCCCGATTGTATCGGTCGGCGAGCCTGGTGTCCTGCTTGACCTCATCCGACAGGCTCGACTTCTCCACCAGCTCCAGCGCCTGGCGGAACCGCTTCGCGGCCTCGTCGGTGCGCCCGGCGTCGAGCAGGATGCTGCCGATGAGCTGCGCGTCGCCGCTCATGTTGGCCGAGTCGCCCAGGCGGGCATCCAGATCGTACTCCTTCTGGATCTCCTTCACCGCGGCGTCGGTCTTCCCGGCATCCACCAGGATGACGCCCTTGGTGAAGAGGGCCCCGCGCCGGTCGCCGTCGTCCCGCGCGGCGCGGTACAGCTTGTCCATCTCAGCCGCCCCGGCGGCGTGCTTTCCCTGGAGCATCAGGTTGGTGGCGATCCCGATCCTCGAGGCGGTGAAGTTGGGATCGATCGAGAGCGCCTTGCGATACTGGGCGATTGACTCGTCGAATCGGCCGGTCTTCATCAGCAGCTCGGCGTAGGAGTCGTACGGGTTGGGATCCTCCGGGATCAGCTCGATGTACTTCTTGAACGCCGCCTCCGCCTCATCGTACCGCTCCATCGGCCGATACACGTACCCCAGCGAGTTGTAGGTCGGGGAGAAGTCGGGGTTGATGGCGACGGCTTTGCGATACTCCTCGACCGCCTCCGGGTACTTCTGCTGCCCGAACCAGGCGTTCCCCAGGAGAAAGTGGGCCCGCTCGTCCTCGGGATACTTGGCCGCCAGCTCCTGCACGATCTTCAGCGCCCCGGCCGGATCGGCGTTCCCGCCGGCCTCGAGCGCGCGGATCATCAGCCGTTCGCCGTCCGAGGCCTTGCTCGCCAGCGCCGTCGCCTGCCCCAGGTGCTCGAAGAAGTCCTTGGCCGTCGCCGAATTGAGGGCGAGCTGATAGTGCGCCATCGCAAAGGACGAGTTTTTTCGGCGGCCTGCCGGTAGAGCTTTCGGCCGTCGTGCGCCTTGAGCCGCTCGGAGAGCGTCCGTCCTTCCAGGTACAGCCGGCGCGCCTCGTCCGAGCTGCTCGTGATGGGGACCGCGCCCTCGTTCGCCTCCCAGACGGCGGCTGCGGTGTCGGTGCGAGTTGCGACGGCCGACTGGTCGCCGGATTTCGACGAGTCGCACCCGGCGAGCAGAGTGATGAAGGCGGCGGCGACGAGGCCGAGGGGCGGGGGAGTCGGTGCGCGTGGCATAGGGACCTCCGGTGGCGGGGCTGGGTGAGGAAGACGGATCTGTAGAAGGTGCCTACTGATCCCTACGCCGGGGCTCGGGCGCTGTTTCAGCAGGCTTGACCACCCAATCACACCGGCGCGATACTGGGTAAACCAGTTCCACGCCGATTTCGAGTAACCGATCAATGGCCGATCTCCAGGCGGCGCTCCACACCCATCACCAGGCGGTTGAAGCCTTTCTCGCGGCGGCCGGTGCGGTGCCGGCCGCGCAATGGGGCCAGCCGCGGCTTCCGGGCAAGTGGTCGCCCGGCCAGGTGGCCGAACATCTCGCCCTGGCGTACGAAGTCAACCGGGGCGTGCTCCATGGTCGCGCTCCCGGAGCATCCGCTCCGCGGCTCCTGCGGCCGCTGATTCGCCGGTTCGCGCTTGGGCCGGTGCTGCGGCGGGGGCGATTCATCCCGGGCAGTAAGTCCCCGAAGGCTTTCCAGCCGAGTACCTCCCCGCCGCCGCCTGACGTGCTCCTCGCCCGCCTGCAGGCAGCGATGGAAGCCTTCGAATCGGACGCCACGGTCTTCCGGACCACGACACTCGATCACCCTTTCTTCGGCCGGTTATCGCTGGTCGACTTCGTGCGCTTGCAGGAGATTCATACGGAGCATCATCGCGGGCAACTGGCCCCGGCCTCGGCATGAGCCGACCTCCAGTTCCCGGCTTCACGCTGGATCACGTCGAGCTCTTCGTGCCGGATCGGGTCCAGGCGGCCGACTGGTACGCGCACGTGCTCCGATGCCGGCCCGTCCCTGGCAGCGAAGAATGGGCGGCCCACCCGCAGGGGCCGCTCATGATCTCGCCGGACGGGGGGCGAACCAAGCTGGCTCTTTTCACCGGCGAGCCCCAGGGCAGTCGGCCAACGGCGGGCTTTCACCGCGTCGCGTTCCGGCTCAGTGGCGAGGAGTGGCTGGGGTTCGTCGCCCGCCTGACGGAGCTCGGCCTGGGGGAGGAGGGCGGAGCCCCGCGGGTGGTGGACCATACGGGGGCGTGGTCGGTCTACTTCACCGATCCGTTCGGCCACCATCTGGAGGTCACAACGTACGAAGCTGACCTGGTGCGTCGAGCGCGGGGCGCGGTCTGACCATCCGGGCCGCCGCACCGCCAGACGCCGCCGCCATCGCGACCATCTACAACCACTACATCCAGGAATCCGTGGTGACCTTCGAGGAGGAACCGGTCGCGGCCGCGGAAATCGTCCGACGCGTCGAGGAAGTGCGGTCCGCATCGCTCCCCTGGCTGGTCGCCGAGGATGGCAGCCGGGTCTTGGGGTATGCCTACGCGACGCCGTGGAAGGTCCGGAGCGGCTATCGCTTCTCCGCGGAGATCACGATGTATCTCGCCCCCGACCAGGCGGGGCGGGGGATCGGCTCCAGCCTGTACGGGCAGCTCTTTCCGATGCTCCAGGCTCGACGCATCCATGCGGTGATGGGCGGCATCGCCCTGCCGAACGAGGCGAGCGTTGCCCTTCATGAGAAGTTCGGTATGCGGAAAGTCGCCCACTTCGAAGCGGTTGGATTCAAGTTCGATCGGTGGATCGACGTCGGATACTGGCAGCGAATGCTGTAAGCGTTGGCAAGCCGTTGCAGAAAGGGCAGGCGGTCGCGCCGCGCGAAGCACGCACGGCGCGGGTACCCCCGTGTGTCCCCTACTTCATCCCCGCCAGCACCCGGTCGAGTGCGGCCAGGCTCTCCTCCATGCCCTCTTCCATCCCCGAGTGCAGCATCCCGTCGCGGTCCTCGTTGGTGAGGAAGAGCATGGTCTCGACCAGCCGAGTGCGCCCGTCGCCCATATCCTCCAGCGAGATCGTCACCAGCGAGACATGCCCCGGCATGCCGTCCCACTCGAACGTGAGCGCGATGCGCTCCTCCGGCGTGACCTCGGCGTAACGCCCTTCGAAGCCGTGTGCGCCGCCGTCCTCGGTGTGCTCGACGAAGCGCCAGTGGCCTCCGCGCTCGAGCTGCATGACCTCGATCACCAGTTTGTTGCCGCGGCCCCACCACTGCGCGAGGAGCGCCGGGTCGGTGTGGGCCTTCCACACGCGGCTGCGCGGGGCGTTGAAGATGCGCTCGACTCTGATCTCGCGATCGGCGGGCGTCGTAACCTTCGCGCGGTTGCCCTTCGCTTCGGTAGCTTGCTTCGTTGTCATGGTCATGCGTCTCCCCTGGTGCGCTCGAGGAACGCCTCGAGCCGGTTGTGGCGGGATTCCAGCATCTGCCGGTGCTGCTCCATCCAGGCAGCTTCGGCGTCGAGCCGCCTCGGCCCGAGCCGGCAGGTCCGCACGCGTCCCACCTTCTTTGTCGCCACCAGCCCCGCGTCCTCCAGTACCCGCACGTGCTTCTTGAGACCGGTCAGGGTCATCTCGAACGTCTGTGCGAGGTCGCTGATGGAGGCGTCGGAGCGAGCGAGCAACTCGAGGATCCCTCTGCGGGTGGGGTCCCCTAGTGCGGTGAACGTTTGGTCGAGTGCTCCGGCATACTGAACCATGTGGTTCAGTATACTGAATTACGACTGGCTGTCAAGCGTGGGCAGGCCCCCTCCGTTACCCGCGCGGCTTGGGCCCAGCCCCGAGCACCTCGCCGAGCGCCGCCAGCCGCTCGGCCCAATACGCCTTCATCCGCGCCTGGCTCGCCTGATTCGCCAGCTTCACGTGCTGGACTGCCAGGTGGCTCTTCCCGGGTGCCTTGTCCCCGAAGTACAGGTGGACCGACGTCCCGTCGGGCCAGGTGACGCGCATGGACTTGTTGCGGGTCGCGGTGCGGATCGTCAGCTTCACGCCCGGGAGCCAGCGCGCCCGCATACGCGCCTCGCTCCACGCCCGGTACAGCCGCGCCAGCGGCGCCGCGAAGGTCTTGCTCTTGTTCGCTTCGAACCCCGCTCCCCGGCGCTGACCGACGGACCGTAGCCCCTTGATCAGCTCGTAGCCCACGGTCACGCTCTGGGTCCACCAGCCCGGCACCTCGTACTTCTCGTGCACGTAGCGCGCGATCTCGCGGTGCGGCCAGCCGTGCGCGCCCACCCGGTCGAGCGCCTTGACCCAGCGCTCCCAGGTGTAGCCGGTCTTCGCTTTGATGGTCGCGTCGCTCATCCCCGCGAGCTTGGCGTAGTCGGCGGGGGCGGGGGCGGGTGCCGGAGACTGGGTGAGGAGGTGTGAGCGGGCGGTGGTGTAGGCTTGGCCCGTCTTCTGCATGCGCGCGCGCACCAGGCGCTTGAGGTCCTTGTTGGTCGGCATCGTGATGTCCTTTGGTCAGGCCACGGCAGCAAGGCCCCCCAGCGGCGACGCACCGTGGCGACGCAAAGGCTCAACCGACACGAATCCGGGAGTATGCCCCCCTTTGCCTCACGAGGACCCTCGCTGGGGGAGGGTCGAAGAGGTTGGGCGTGGATCGCCGCCCGCCCCAACGATGCAGCCGCGGGAAGGAAGCGTCAAGATCCGGGTAGAAGCGCTGTCTGGCGGTCGGCTCGGTCGTCCCACATCCTTGCAAGAGCGGTGATCATGAAACGCTGGGCCCAGGAGGAGAGGTGGACTCTCCCGCTCCCGCGCGGCGCGAAGCGGTCCTGCGAGATGATGAAGCCAGGTGACGACGATGACCCCGTCCCCCGGGACGTTCACGGCGACCTGGCGGTCGAATCCTTCATCCGCGTGTCGATCGCCATCCAGTTCACTTCCCAGGTCTTCCCCCCGTCATCCGAGAACGACTGCTCAAACCGCAGCGAGTCGGGAGTGATCGTCGAGACGACGAATCGCACGTAGATCGCTCGATCATTGAACGACTCCTGGGAGTAGAACTCGCCGCGCCCACCCCTGAACTCCCCGATCGATGGCGCGCTCAAGGTTCCGCCCCTGCTGTTGGAGAAATTGAGGCTCCACTGGCGGGACTGGGGATTGTACAGTCGAAGGCTCAATCCTTCCACGCGACCTGCTGGGCCATCGACGTCGAGTTCCACCAGATTGGCGCGGCCGTTCCAGACCTTTCGGACGACGGTGGTCCCCTCGTATTTCAGCCAGGTCGTGGACCCGCTCAGGGGATTCTGCAGGCGTGACAGCCGAGTCTTCCAGGTACCGATCTCGAAGTCGAAATCGCGTTGTCCATCTCGTTGGCTGGGCCCGGGAGGACGGCTTGCAGTCGATGCGCCGGAGTTCGACTGGGCGAGTCCCGGAAGGGGATTCCAGGCTATGGCAAGCAGGCTGACCAGCACGAAGAGATAGCTGCGCGGGCATCCACGCGGGTTCATGAGCAGCATCCTCACAATTGGTAGTTGCCTTGCGCCCGGTTCCCCGGCGCGGAGATAAGTCACCAGATTACTCATGCAAGTGGCATTGCCACCATCGCCAATCCGTATATTCCAGCAATGACCACTTTACACCTCCCTATCGACCGCTCAACCGGCGTTCCCATCCATCGCCAGGTCTACGACGGATTCCGGCGGGCCATTCTCGATGGCCTGCTTCGGCCCGGCCAGCGGGTCCCCTCGACCCGGGCGCTGGCGGTGGATCTCGCGGTGTCGCGCTTGCCGGTGCTCACGGCGTACGATCACCTGCTGCACGAGGGCTACCTCGATGGCCGGGTCGGGTCGGGCACCTTCGTCAGTTCCGCGGTCCCTGACGATCTTCTGCGCTCCCCCGGCGCGCCGGCCGCCACGGTTCGCCAGGGCACAGCTCGTCAGGTTCCCGGTCCGCATCCCCCGGCCTCTGGCGAGAACGGGCTGGGTCCGTTCCGAATAAGCCTTCCGGCGCTGGATCAGTTTCCTCATGCCGTGTGGGACCGGCTGGTGGCACGGCACACGCGCGCGCTGACGGCTCAGCAGATGGCGTACGGCCATCCGGCGGGGCTGCTCCCGTTGCGCGCAGCAATCGCGGAGCACCTCCGCGCGGCGCGCGCCGTTCGGTGCGAGGCCGAGCAGGTCCTCATCGTCTCCGGTTCCCAGGCGGCGCTCCGTCTGGCCACCGCGGTGCTCCTCTCGCGCGGTGACCGCCTGGCGGTGGAGGAGCCTGGCTATCCCGGCGCGCGCGCCGCGCTTGGTGCGGGCGGGGCGGAGCTGGTGTCGGTGCCGGTGGACGAGGAAGGGATGAACGTGGATTCGCTCCGACGGCGCGGACGGCGGGTGCGCGCGGCATACGTCACGCCGTCGCACCAGTACCCCCTCGGGACCTCGATGACCGCTGCCCGGCGGTTCGCCCTGCTGGACTGGGCCTTCCGCCGAGACGCCTGGGTGCTCGAGGACGACTACGACAGTGAGTATCGCTACGTCAGTCGCCCCCTCGGCGCGCTCCAGGGGATGGATGCGCACCAGCGGGTGATCTACATGGGCTCGTTCAGCAAGGTGCTCTTCCCGGCCGTGCGGGTGGGGTACGTGGTGGCCCCGCCAACGCTCCGGCAGCGGTTCGTGGACGCGCGAGAGGCGTTCGACCTGTTTCCCCCCTCGCTGTACCAGTTGGTGCTCGCGGAGTTCCTGCGCGAGGGGCACTTCGCTCGACATCTTCGCCGTATGCGCGGGGTGTACCTGGAACGGCGCGACGCGCTCCTCACCGGTCTGGACCGGCACTGCGGGGACCGGCTCACTGTGCACAACGCCGACGCCGGGCTCCACCTGGCGGTGCTGCTGTCGGCCGGGCTGAATGACGGGGACGTCGTCCAGCGCATGGCCGGGCGCGGCCTGGCGGCGACAGCGCTCTCGACCTGCTATGCGGGAACGGTGCGCCGGAACGGATTGCTGCTGGGCTTCGGCGGTTCGCCCCCCCGGCGGATGCTCGACGCTACCCGAGTGCTTGGGGAGGTGCTGCAGGCCCGGCGCAGTCGCTCCGTGGCTGGCGGCGCTACGCCTGGTCGATAGTGACCGTCCAGGTGATGCCGAATTTATCCCTGAGCCACCCACCTGGGCGCCCCAGGGCTGCTCGGCCAGCGGCATCTGGATCCTGCCGCCCGCCCAGCACCCTGCGATAGAACCCCATGGCCTCGCCGGCCCGGCCCTGAAAGTTGATGTAATGACTTACCTGGATCCTGCTCATGATCACGCCTCCTCCGCCCGGGACTATCAGGGAGGGTTCGCGTGCGATAAATGAGGAGGGGGAGTACTCTCTTGGAAGAACTCGCGCCGGCAGATGCCACCGGAGGACAATCTATGAGCTTCAACAAGAATACCGTACGCAAGTACATCGATGGCTTTAACAAGAGCGATCACGGTCAAATTCTGTCCTGCCTGGCCGACGATATCGAATGGCTCATGCCGGGCGCATTCATTTGACAGGAAAAGACGCCTTTGACAGAGAGATCGAGAATGATGCATTCAAAGGCAGCCCAACCGTAAAGATCACTCGGATGATCGAGGAGAATGACGTTGTGACCGCCGAAGGCACCGTTCGCGCCGAGTGGAAAAACGGCGGGTTCCTTCACGCAGTGTTCTGCGATGTATTCGAAATGGAACGCACCAGGATCAAACGTCTGATTACCTATCAAGTTAATCTCAAAGAGCAAGCGCCTGATGGCGCTGGGAGCGCCTGACCCGCGCATGGCGTCCAGTTACCCACCTCCATCGGAGCATCGTCAAGCTGTACCGCGTCCGTCAGCAAGACCCTGCCATTTCAGGCCAGTTCTCACCAGTTCGTTGGGGCCGACAACGGCGACGTGAAGGCCTCCGTGTTCCTCCTCAGCGCCCTCCCTGGACGTGGCCCGGGGCCCCATCGTCATCCGTACGATGAAGTCCAATTCGTGAGAGAAGGCCGCGGTCTCTGGATCGTGAACGGAGAGGAATTCAACTAGCCCAGCCACAATCTCCGCGCCTCCTCGGCGATGACGTCGGGCATCTCCTCCGGAAAAAACAGCTTCGCGCCTTCGATCCGTCGCACGCCACGTGATCGCGGGAAGGTTCGGTCGAGCCAGTCCGGCCCTGACGGGTCGAAGATGGTGTCGCCGGTGCCCCAGACCACCCGGAGCGGTGCCTGGCACTCCCGGAGCGCCGGCTCGATCGCCGGCAACGGGTTGCGCTCCATTGCGACGCAATAGGCGTGCAGCTGCCCCTTCCGAAGCGGCGAGCTCGCCAGCGGCGTCAGATAACAGTCGACCGCCTCATCGGTCAGGTACCCGGGATCGGTGTAGCAGCACCCGCCGATGCCCGTCGGGGCGCGCACGTTAGCCTTGTCTCTGAGCTGAGGGACGAGGGCCTCATCCACGAACCTTCCCTCGCGAGAAGCGGCGATCACCGGCAGGAGCGCGGGCGGTGGGCTGTCCTCGTGGACGTCGCAGTTGGTGAGCAGGAGCGTTCGAACCCGGGTGGGATGGCGCGCCACGAAGAGCTGGGCGATCGCCCCGCCGCTGTCGCTCCCGATGAGGTCCACTGCGGGAACCGAGAGCCGGTCGAGCAGTGCGGCGAGCATATCGGCCTGTGCCTCGGGCGCGAGGCTCTGGCCCTCGGGAACCTCGCTGTAGCCGAGCCCCATGACGTCCGGGGCGATGCAGCGCCGATATGGCGACAGACGCTCGAGGGCGCCGCGCCATTGAAAGCCGTTGAGAGGCAGGCCGTGCACGAAGAGCGCGGCCGGTCCCCCTCCGCGCTCGACGTAGGCGATCCGGCCGAACACCGTGCCTGCGAACCGCCGGGAGGCGTGGAACGCCGCCGCGTCGATCGGAGTCGAGACTGAGACAGCGACCCGCGCCCCCGCTCCATGCGCGGCGCAGCCGAGCGCGCCGCCGGCCACGGCGCCTGCGGTAACTGTGATGAACTCTCTGCGATGCATGTGGTGCGCTCCCTCTCTGGCGGTTGTTGCGACGATCGCGGGCCGCATAGTTACGAGGCATGGGTGAGCGGAGCAATAACGTCGGAGGTCATGGCCTTCGGACCCGACGCTCCCTTATCGTTCGGCTATGTCCACCGGTTCATCGCGTGCACCACTGTCGCCGTCGCCGCCCGGCGCCGGGGTCGGCGCGCTGCTGCGCCAGTGGCGCACGGGACGGCGCCTGAGCCAGCTTGGCCTGGCGCTCGATGCCGGCGTCTCATCGCGTCACCTGAGCTATGTCGAGACGGGTCGTTCGCGGCCCAGCCGGGAGATGGTGTTGCATCTGGCCGACGCGCTGGAGATCCCGCTGCGCGAGCGAAACGCGTTGCTCGTCGCCGCGGGCTATGCACCGCGCTACTTCGAGACCGGTCTCGCGGCGCCCGAGATGGCGCGGATGCGGAGCGCGATCGAACTGATCCTCCGGCACCAGGAGCCGTACCCCGCGTTCGTGCTGGACCGGCACTGGGACATTCGCATGTCGAACCAGGCGGCCGCACGCTGCACCCGCTTCCTGCTGGGCGCCGAGCCGGCCGAGTCGAACATGATGCGCCTGCTGCTGCATCCGGCGGGACTGCGGCCGATGATGGTGAACTGGGAGGAGACGGCGGGTGACCTGGTCCGGCACCTGCACAACCAGATCGCGGCGTGGCCGTCGGACGAGCGCGCGAAGGGCTTGTTGGCGGAGGTGCTGGCTTATCCTGGCGTGCCGGCGCGGTGGCGGACGCGCGAGATCGGCGCGCCGCCGGCGCCGCTGCTGACGACGATCTTCCGAAAGGGGGACGCCGAGCTTCGGTTCTTCTCGACCATCACCACGTTCGGCACGCCGCACGACGTGACGCTCGAAGAGCTCCGCATCGAGTGCTCATTCCCCGCCGACGAAGCGACCGCGACCTCGTGCCGGCAGCTCCTCGGCTCGTGAATGCTGGGGACCTGCCTCCAATCAGCTGAGCCGTCGTCCAGGCCGCAGCAGACGCACGATCACGAGCAGCAGAACGGCGCCAATGAAGGCCACGAAGATTGTGCCGCCGATCCCGGCAAACGGAGCCGTCCACCCCATGGCACGAAACAGCCAGCCGCCAAACAGGGCGCCGACGATGCCGAGGAGTATGTCGCCGAGGATCCCGTAGCCGATCCCTCCGGCGACAAAGGAAGCCAGGAGGCCGGCGATCAGCCCCACAATGATCCAAGTCAGGATGTCCATCGTCTCTCCTTTCGGGCGTGACATAGGCGGGCGTGTCCGGGAGGAAACCGCCCCGGTTCAATATGAGGAGGGCAGGGAGGGATTGGCTATGGTGATTGCGAGTCCTGAACTCCTCCGAAGGCGGCATGAGACCGGGGTGCGCCGATCGGTGGCTCTGCCGGTCTGATGCTTTGCTGAGACAGTCGGTGTGTGTCGAGTGTGACCTGGAGTGGACGGAACGGCCCCGCGGGCGAAACGACGGTAAGGCAGTATCATTCGGTACGTACCCGAGGGCACGCGCGACGATGCACCGACGCGGGTGCTGCACGCCGTGGCACGCCCGATGCGAGTGGCCGGCCCCACTCGCGAGTCAGTCCAGCCGTGCGAATGTCCCCGACTCTTCACGCCTGAGGTCAGCCATGTCGCGCCCACGCTCCGCCCTGCTCCTCCTGCTTGGCCTCGCGAGCCCCGGGGCCGCCCAGAGCTTGAGTACCGCCGCCTGGGCCCTCCCCAGCGGCGACTTCACGATCTATGGCCACACCAGCTATTCGCCCAGGTTCACCCTCCTCCCTCGCATCGTGTACGACACCGCCCGTGGGGTGGACAGCACTCGCGTGGTGGACAGCGTACGGGTGACGGCGACCCATCCCGCCGGCTTCGCGGCCGGGATGAGCGCCTGGCCCGCCGAGCGCTACTGCGGCGGCCCCACCTCGGCGGCGACGCAGCCGCTCAACCCGGCGGCGGTGCTGGGTCGAGTCCAGCTCGCTGCCCGGTGTGGCGTGCGGCTGGTGATCGTGCCGCCCCGCCGGTTCCTCACGACGACCGGGCAGACCACCGGCACCTTCTCGGTGGATAGCGCGAAGCGAGTCACCGACCGCTTCGCGGCAGAACTTCCCCCGGACACGCTCCGGAAGTACCGCGAGACGATCCTGGGATTCAATCTGGCCGACGACTACGGCTGCACCCGATGCTGGGGCGGCGAGCGGATCACCCAGGCGCAGATCGCCGAGTGGGCCGCGTACGCTCGCGCCACGCTGCCCGGCCTTCCGCTGGGCGTCCGGAAAACGCCCGACTGGGTGGCCGCCTATCCCGCGCTCGCGCCGCTGCTGGACTACACCTGGGCGCAGTACCACACCCGGAAGGGCGACCAGCAGGCGTTCTACGACAAGGCCGCGACCATCGCGAAGCGTCTCGGGCTCTGGGTGGTGATGGGCATCAATGTCGAGGACTGTTACGGGGTGGGGACGAGCGCCTGCGAGGCGGAGGACCTGATCCGATTGGGAACGCTGGCGGTGAGCCACCCGGCGAGCTGCGCATTTCTGAACTGGAAGTACGCCGAGAAGACCTGGCGGCGGGCGGAGATTCGGGAGGCGTGGGATGAACTCCTGGCGCTGGCCAGGACCCGGCCGGCGGAGGAGTGCCGCCGGGCGGAGGCCGACGCCTGAATCCGTATAGTCTCCGCCGCAAGCGGACTCCACCCGAAGGACTCTATACGGTCGTCCACAGTGTTCGCGCTTCTCCTCGCGATTGGTCCCACCATTGCTCCGATCGCCGCCCAAGACTCTCCAGGGCCACTGCCCGCTCGCCGAGCGAGCGGCATGGTCGGATTGGGCAACACATTTGGCGGGATCGGTGGCACCCTGGAGTACTTCCTCGTGCCCAGCCGGATTTCGATGGTGGCAGGTCTGGGCCAACTGCCGGGGGCGGGGACGACCGGGGGGGGCGGGCTGCGCGCCTATAGCGCCGGAGATCGGCATCGGCTGTTTGTGGAGGCCGCGGTCGCGCCGCTGGCGGTGAGCGATGCGATTGGCTTCTCCGATAGCCGAACGTAGTACGGCCCCGCCCTGTCGGCCGGGTACAGCTATACGTCTCGGGATGGCCTCTCCGTCCTGGTCGCAGGCGGCGCAGGGTGGGCGACAACCCTCGAGGAGGTCGAGCCGGTAGTGAATGTCGGCCTCGGCTACACGTGGAGAGAATGAGCCCGAGTCGGCGGGCGCCGTGCGATTCGAACCGCGCATGGCGTGGAGCTCACGCCGTTCTGCTGGCCGGCGTGCTTGGATGTATCGAGCCTGGCCTCGAGCGCGAGGGCTACTTCGATCTCGTGCTGATAAGCTTCGTTCACGATCTCACGGCCGCGCAGCGCTATGATTGCGAGATCTACTTGCCGCTCGATATCCGCGGGCCTCTTCCGGACTCCTTTACTACCACCGCCAAGGCACGGGTCGTCCGGCGTGTTGCGCGAAATGACGCTTCCGCCACCACCGTGGACACGGTGCTCAGCGGGGTCGTCGTCACGCTGGTTCGTTGGAAGTCGGAGGATCTCGGCTCGGCAGGGCGCGACAGCGCCCGCGTCGAGCTTGGCGGAGCCTTGAGTGACACGCTGTTCGGGGCTGAGGCCGTCGTGGATGGCGACAGCTACCATGGCAACTGGGACTGTGATGCGCGTGTTCCACTCGCGAACTCCGAAGTCTTGCGCAATGCTGGATACCGCGCGGCGCTCTCGCCCGGCGATTGGGATCTCCATCTCATCCAAGCGCTCGACTGAGGGCCCTTGTGGATTGAGCCGGCAGCCGGCGCCGCGTCAAGGCGCCTGTCGGCAAGATGTACCGGATGTTACTTTGATTCAGCGCCCCGCGATGTCCGTGCCTACGGGGCTCGATCAGCATCCAGGACAATTCCCATGTGCGCGCTACCGTTCCCGGTCGCGACCTGCACGCTCTCCCGCCGTGCCGCCTCGAGCGCACTGCTCCTGGCGCTTGCGGCGGGCCTTTCGGCTTGCCAACAGGAGCCCCTGAGCCCCTCGCGCACCGAGTCCCGCCCCTGGGCGGCGGTGCCGGCAGTGGCCGCCGCCGGCCGGCCGAACATCGTCGTGATCATGACCGACGATCAGACCATGGAGTCGATGAGCGTCATGCCGCAAACCCTCAGCTTGATCGGGGCGGCGGGCGTGACCTTCGAGAAGAACGTCGTCACCTACGCGCTCTGTTGCCCTTCGCGTGCCACCTTCTTTACCGGACAGTACCCGCATAATCACGGCGTCCGGAGCAACGGGTCGCCCGACGGGGGTCACGCCAAGCTCGATCACAGTAACACGCTGCCCCTCTGGCTTCAGGGGGCCGGGTACGTCACCGGCCACATCGGCAAGTACCTCAACGGGTACGGCAAGGTGGACACGCTCGAAATCCCACCGGGCTGGACCGAGTGGTACGGAGGTATCGGCGAATCCGCCTACGATTATTACGGCTACCTGCTGAACGAGAACGGGACCGTGGTCCCGTACGGGACGACCTCGGAGCACTATCAGTCGGACGTCTACACCGGCAAGGCGGTCGACTTCATCCTCCGCCGTGCCCCGGATGCCGCCCTGGGGGTACCGTTCTTCCTCTCCGTTACCTACTTCGCGCCGCACTGGGGGGACCCCCTCGAGCCGGGCGACCCATTGCTGCCGACAGCGGTCCCCGCCCCGCGCCACAAGGGGCGCTTCGCCGGCGAGTTCCTCCCGAGTTCGCCGGCATTCAATGAAGCCGACATAAGCGACAAGCCGGCGAGCATGCGTTCCCGTGCTT
>JACCSE010000452.1 GCA_013813145.1 Gemmatimonadales bacterium | reverse complement strand
GTGAAGGGAAGCACCGGCGGCGGCGGACCGGGGCCCGCGGTTCGGGTCTTCGTCATGGGCGCCAATCAGTGGCGCACCGGCGACCGGTGGCCGCTGCCAGGCACCCGCTCGGACACATTGTATCTCGGGCCGCCGGACCGACCTTCCGGACGCGGACGCCTGCTATCCGCTCCGGCGGCGGGATCTCAGGACCGGAGCGTCATCCACTCCGACCCGGCAGCGCCCCTTGCCGACCCGTTCGCCGGCCGCGCCGGTGCTCACGACTATCGCGGGCTACCGGGCCGTCCCGGGCTCGCGGTATTCGAGACCGCGCCGTTCACCACTCCGCGCGAGATCATCGGGCAGGTTGTCGCCGAGCTTGCGGTGAGTGCGTCGGTGCCGGATTTCGACGTCTGGCTCCAACTCTACGACGTAGCTCCCGACGGCACCGCCTGGAATCTGTCCAGCCCGGGCACCGCGCTGCTTCGGGCGAGCTACCGCGACGGCGGTCCGGAACGACACCTCGTCGCTGAGGGTGAGGTCGTCCGCCTCGTGCTCGACCGCCTGCTCACGGCGAACCGGTTTCTTCCCGGCCACCGGCTCCGAATCGTCATCTCCACCGCGTTCTTTCCGTTGTTCTCGATCAACCCCCAGACCGGCGCGCAGGAGTTCGGAAGCGCGAAAACCCGGTCGGGGGACGTACGCATCCACCACTCTCCCGGCCGGCTCTCCCGGCTCATCCTTCCGGCGGTACCGCTGCCGAGTCACTGATGACCTTTGCGTATGGCGCTTAACGCACATGTGTCGTCCCGAGCGAACGCGAGGGATCTTGCCAGGGAATGGCTCGGGCGCGGCGGACAAGATCCTTCGGTCGCTGCGCTCCCTCAGGATGACACCAGGTTGAGCAATTTACGTAAAGCACATTAGCCGGCTTCCTTGACCGCATCAGCCAGAGCCTTCAACTTCGAGCACCGACCAAGGAGCGCGCTGTCCGAGCTCGCTTCGTCGCCATCCCGAGCAGCTCTTCTCCTGATAGGAGGCCTCATGGTCAGCCTAGGTGCGCTCTGGCTTCCGATCCTGCTTTCCGCGGTCTTCGTCTTCATCGTCAGCTCCCTCATCCACATGGTCCTCAAGTACCACAACAGCGACTACCGGCCGCTGCCGAACGAGGACGCCGTTCGCGCCGCGATCCGGAGCGGCAACCCGCCGCCGGGCCAGTACGTCACGCCGTACGTGATGGACATGAAGGACAGGGAGAAGCCCGAGGTGAAGCAGAAGTACGTCGAGGGACCGGTGGGCGTCCTCTACCTCAGGCGGCCCGGCGCGGTGAACATGGGACCCTACCTGGCGCAGTGGTTCGGGTTCAGCCTGTTGGTGTCGTTCTTCGTGGCCTACATCGCATGCCATGCGCTCGGCCCCGGCACTCCGTACCTGACGGTATTCCAGCTCGTCGGAGCGACGGCGTTCCTGGCCTACGCCGCGGGCCAGGTCCCGGCGGCGATCTGGATGGGGAAGCCGTGGCGGGTGGCGGGGAAAGAGGTGTTCGATGGGCTGGTGTATGGGCTGGTGACGGCGGGGACGTTTGGGTGGCTGTGGCCCGGTTGACAGTGCCCTCCTCCTGCAACAGATTTGTTGCAGCAAGGAGGGCTCGAAATGGCTCAGAGACGTTCTGGCAGTAAGCGCCGGTTGGCTTTCGCCCAGGCGAGGGTGGATGCGGGTGAGGTCGTGTTCGGGAGCCGCACCGGCCTGGCCGAGTGGGCGGGAAGTCACCGGAGCCAGATCACCCGGGCCGCCAAAGGCCAGGAGATCGGCGGCGAGGCCGGGTGGCGGGTGGCCGGACTGGCCGCGGTCGTTACCGCCCTGCTCGGCCTCTACGAGGCGGACGCCGTGGCCGGGTGGATGCACGGCGCCAATCCGCATCTCCGTGACCGCCGCCCGCTCGATGTCCTGGCTGAAGGAGACGTGGCGGCCGTCATGGCCGCGGTGCAGGCCGCGCGCACCGGCGCCTATGCGTGAGCCGTCAGGAGCGCGCGGCGTGGCGGTGCTTTCCCTGGGATCCGGCCGCGCCTGACGGTGCTCCCTTTGCCAGCAGCTCTCTGCCTCCCGGACAGACTGTCGGCCGCTTCGATCTCCACGACCGTCCGCCGGTGCGCTACTTCGCCGAGACCCGCGAGCACGCCATCGGCGAAGCGCTGGGTCCGTTCCGGGGCACCCGGTTTCGCCCCGCGTACCTCCGGCAGGGGGGACATCAGCTCGCCCTGGTCGAGGTAACTCTCGCGCCGTCACTCGTCGTGCGCATTCCCGACTGTACCGATCCGGCGGTCCTGGCGAAACTTGGACTCCGGCCGGATGAGCTGGCCCATCACGAGCGCGGCCTCACCCAGGCGATTGCGCGGCGACTTCACGGGCTTGGAGCAACGGCGGGGAAACTGGCCGGGCTGCGTTGGTGGTCGGCGCTGACCGGGGCGTGGCACACGATCGTGGTCTTTACCGATCGCGCGCGCGACGGCGAAGTGGCCTTCGGGACGCCGGGCCTGGTCCAGCCGACCGACCCCGACGTGGTGCGGGCCCTCTCCGTACTCGGCATTCGTACGCGGTGAAGGGCGGGTATCCCGAGCTCAGATGAAGCGTCTCCCCCGCCCCCGCCACCGTCCCCCGACATAGGTGCCAAGAAGGACCTCGTTGTCGGTCCCGCAGACCAGCCCCGCCGCGAGATGCTCGGCATCGCAACCGGCCAATGACGGATGCTCGAGGTCGATCACCGCCAGATCCGCCCAGTTGCCCGCGGCCAGGCGCCCGGCCGGCAGGCCCAGCGCTCGCGCCCCTCCCGCGGTAGCCGCATTCAGCACCGTCGGGGCGACTTCCCCAGCCTCATCCCGCAGCGCCCCCCGAGTCCGCGTCCGCAAGCGCTGCCCATACTCGAGCCAGCGCAACTCCTCGAGCATGGAAATGCGAGCATTGGAGTCGGTGCCCAGGCTGAGCCGGTCCGCCACCAGCGAGACCGGCGAGAGCGACGGCAGGCCATCGCCGAGGTTCGCCTCCGTGAGCGGACAGACGCAGACACCTCCCCCGGCATGCAGGAATCGCGTCAGGTCTTCCGCCGCGCTGTGGGTACAATGCACCGCGGTCAGATTGCCGCCGATCTCGAGCGTCTCGTTCAGGATCTGCATCGGCCGACCGCCGTAGGCCGCCTGGCACTCCTCGATCTCGCGGCGTTGCTCCTCGACGTGCATGTGAAAGGGGAGACCTCTCCGCTGGGCTTCGGCATGCAGTGCGGCGACATCCTCGACTGAGGCTGCCCGGATGCTGTGCGCCACGGCCCCCAGACTCTGGGTCCGGGGGTCGAGAATCGATTCCAGCCTCTCTATCTGTGTCCAGTACGCCTCGATGCCGGCGGACCGGAAGCGCCGCTGTGCCCCGGCGAGAGCCTGGCCGATACCTCCGGTCGCATAGTAGGCGTTCAGCAGAACGATTCGTATGCCGGCGGCTGCCGCTGCCTCGAGCACGACCTGATCGAATCCATAATCGGCGGCGTCGCCCGCGTGATGCAGGTAATGAAATTCTCCGACCGACGTTATCCCGGCATCCAGCATTTCTCCAAAGGCCTGGGCGGAGAGCCGGAACAGTTCCTGCTCGTCGAGCGCTCCGACCAACTCGTACATTGCCTCACGCCAGCTCCAGAAATCGCCGGATCCGGCCGGGAAGCGCTCACCACGGCCCCTGAGACCCCGCTGAAAGGCATGAGAATGCGCGTTGACGAAGCCTGGCACGAGCGCCGCCCGCTCGTGCCGGCGGGTTGGCGCGGCGCCGCGGTCCAGCGCGTGAATGCGCCCGGTTTCCGCGACCACCACCTGCACCCCGGACTCGAACCGCTCACCGGTCCAGGCCCAGTCGGCCTCGATCGTCTGCCGCCCGCTCACGAGCGCGTTTCCGGCTGGCAGGTCTGGCCGATCACCGACGTCAGCAGGTCGCCGGCTCGAAGGAACTCCGCGACCGGCAGGAATTCGTTCGGCTTGTGCGCCACGCCGATCGAGCCGGGCCCGCAGAGGACGCAGTCCAGTCCCAGGTGGCGCAACCACCCCCCGTCGGTGGCGAAAGGCGCGCTCTGGGAACCTTCCTGCTGGAGCTGAGCACACAGAAGACGATGGATCGGCGCCTCTTCGGCTACCACCATCGGGGGACTCTCTCCAATTGCCTCCAGTTGGAAAGACACTCCCTCCAGCGCACGGTGGAGGGCCTGCCGCACGCGCTCGACCATCGCCGCGGCCTGCATGTCGGGCAGGAGTCGGATCCCCAGGTCGACGGTGCAATGCGCGGGGACGACGTTTACCGCCCCACCGCCGGCTGCTCGCGCGACGTTCAGGGTGACGAACGGCACCTCGGGAAAGTGCTCGCTGTAGGGCGACCGCTCGGTCTCGAGTTGCCGCCGGAGATCCCGCAGGGCCACAATGGCGAGGCCGGCGGCTTCGACCGCATTGGAGCCCAGGTGCGGCACGCCGCTGTGCGCGGCGACGCCCGCGACATCTACCCGGAGTCTCAGGTGCCCCTTGTGCATGCGCGCCACACGGAGGGACGTGGGCTCGCCGATGATCGCCGCCCGAGGCAGGCGTGGCGTAGGATTCCAGCTCTCCACCAGGCGGCGGGCACCGAGCGTCCCGACTTCTTCGTCGTGCGTAAGGATCAGCACCAGCGGGTGGCGCAGACGGCCGATATCGACCGCGGCAAGGCGGTTGATCGCGAGGGCAAGAAAACCCTTCATGTCACACGCGCCCCGGGCCACGTAAGTGCCGAGTCGCTTCGTCAGCGTGAACGGGTCCGAGTCCCAGCCCGCATCTTCGGGAGGAACTACATCCATATGGCCGGAAAGAACGAGGCCTTCCGCACTGTCCTCCTGCGGTCCGGCTGCAATGACCAGGTTGAGCTTGGCGCCATCGAGGGAGGGGTATCGGGCGATCCGCACACCGGGGCGCTCGAGGTACTCGCAGATGAAATCCGCGATGTCGAGGTTGCTCCGATGACTGGTGGAATCGAAGGCGACCAGCCGACCGAGGAGGCTCTCGTCGTCGAGTCGCGGGGCAGACGCCATCGTCATCGCCCGGCCTACGCCATTCCACTCCGCTCGCGCATCGGCACCCGGAGCCCCTGGGCTTCGGCGGTGGCGACCGCGAGGTCATAGCCCGCATCGGCATGCCGCAGGACGCCCATGCCGGGATCGTTCGTCAGGACTCGTTCCAGGCGAACCCGCATCTCCGCCGTGCCGTCCGCCACGATGACCTGCCCGGCGTGCAGCGAGTTGCCCATACCCACTCCTCCGCCGTGGTGGAAGGAGACCCAGGAGGCGCCGCTCGCCACGTTCACCAGCGCGTTGAGAATCGGCCAGTCGGCGATGGCGTCGCTGCCATCGAGCATCGCCTCGGTCTCGCGGAAGGGAGACGCCACACTGCCGGTGTCCAGGTGATCGCGCCCGATGACGATCGGGGCGGACAGCTCGCCCGACGCGACCAGGTCGTTCAGCGCCACGCCGAACCGCGCCCGCTCGCCCTGGCCCAGCCAGCAGATGCGGGCCGGCAATCCCTGAAAGGCCACCCGCTCCCGCGCGAGGGTGATCCAGCGCCGGAGGTGGTCGTCCTGGGGAAAGAGCTGCAGGATCAGGTCGTCGGTGCGATAGATGTCCGACGGATCGCCCGACAGCGCGACCCACCGGAAGGGCCCCTTCCCTTCGCAGAACAGCGGCCGGATGTAGGCGGGGACGAAGCCGGGAATCTGGAACGCGTCCGCCACTCCGGCGTCGTGCGCGACCGTGCGCAGGTTGTTGCCGTAATCGAAGGTGACGGCGCCGCGGTCCCGGAGCGCGAGCATGGCGCGCACCTGCTGGACGATGGAAGCTGTGGCCAGCGCGACGTACCGTTTCGGATCCGACGCTCTGAGCGATCGAGCCTCCTCCAGCGTGTGCCCGGCCGGCAGGTATCCGTTGAGCGTGTCGTGCGCGCTGGTCTGGTCGGTGAGCACGTCCGGGATGAGGCCTCTTCGCAGCAGCTCCGGGAGCACCTCGGCGGCGTTCCCGACCAACCCCACGGAGAGGGCGGTCCCCTGGGCCTTGGCCTCCCCCAACCAGTGCACCGCCTCGTCGAGACTCCAGGTCATCCGGTCGCAATAGCGGGTCGCCAAGCGCTTCTCGATGCGCTCCGGATCCACCTCGATGCCGAGGCAGGCGGCCCCCTGCATGGTCGCCGCGAGCGGCTGTGCGCCCCCCATGCCGCCCAGGCCGGCGGTGACCACGAGCCGGCCGGCCAGCGACCCGCCGAAGTGCTGGCGCGCAACCGCGCCGAAGGTCTCGTAGGTGCCTTGGAGGATGCCCTGTGAGCCGATGTAGATCCACGAGCCGGCCGTCATCTGCCCGTACATCGTGAGTCCCTGGCGCTCCAGCTCGCGAAAGTGGTCCCAGGTGGCGAATCGGCCCACCAGGTTGCTGTTGGCGATGAGCACCCGTGGCGCGGCCCGCTGGGTGCGCAGAATCCCGACCGGCTTCCCGCTCTGGACCAGCAGCGTCTCATCGTCCTCCAACTGTCGCAGGCTGGCGACGATGGCGTCGAGGCAATGCCAATCGCGGGCCGCGCGGCCCGTCCCCCCGTAGACGACGAGGTCTTCCGGCCGCTCGGCTACCTCCGGGTCGAGGTTGTTCAGCAGCATGCGGAGGGCTGCCTCCTGGTGCCACCCCTTGGTGGTCCGGACCGGGCCCCGAGGCGCCGAGAGGGGCTCGCGAGTCTGGGGCATCGCCATCGGTTGCTCCGTCAGTGGAGAGTGGGACTACCGCTGCTTCGCGGGCGCTTCCCGGGCGGGCGCCGCCGCGTCCGCGCCGGCCGCGATGGCCGCGAACGCCCCGCTGCCCACCGCGGTCCGGAGCGCTTCGATGTCGCCGGTCAGCACTCGATCCCCATCCAGCGGGGAAACCAGCCGTCGCACTATATCGTACGCCGCCTTCACCCCGCGGCCGGGCCGGAGCGGACGGAGGAACTCCAGCGCCTGGGCGCCGGCGAGCAGCTCGAGAGCGAGGACGTACTCGAGACATTCCACCGTCCGCCGCACTTTCCGGCCCGCGGTGAACCCCATGGACACATGGTCCTCCTTGTTCCCGCTGGTGGGGACCGAATCCACGCTGGCCGGATGCGCCAGCACCTTCATTTCCGCCAGCAGGTCGGCCGCGGCGAGCTGGGTGATCATGAGGCCGGACTGAATCCCGGGGTCCTTTGCCAGGAAGGCCGGGAGCTCGGACAGGTCGGGATTGAGCAGACGCTCGAGCCGCCGCTCGCTGATGCTGGCGAGGTCGGTGAGGGCGATCGCGAGGAAGTCCGCCGCCTGCGCCACCACCTGCGCGTGAAAGTTTCCCGCGCTCACCACGAGATCCTCTTCGGGGAAGATCAGCGGATTGTCGGTGGCGCTGTTGATCTCGACTTCCACGATGCCGCGGACATAGCGCAGCACCTCGCGCGCGGCGCCGTGGACCTGCGGCATGCAGCGGAGCGAGTAGGCGTCCTGCACCCGGGGATCATTGTACCGGTGCGACTCCCGGATCTCGGAATCGGCCAGGAGCGACCACAGCCGGGCCGCGCTGGTGATCTGCCCGGGGTGGGGCCGCGCCTGGTGGACCGGGGGACGGAACGGCTCCGGCGTGCCCCGCAGCGCCTCGAGCGTCATCGCGCCCGCGACTTCCGCGGTCTCGACCAGGGTCTCCGCCCCGAGGAGCGCCAGCAGGGTGAACCCGGTCGTGCCCTGGGTCCCATTGATGAGCGCAAGCCCTTCTTTCTCGACCAGTCGCAGCGGCGCAAGGCCGGCCCGCGCGAGGGCCTGGGCCGTCGAGACCGTCACCCCCTCGACCTCCATTTCGCCCTCGCCGATAAGCCCCAGGGCCACGTGGGCCAGCGGGGCGAGATCGCCGCTCGCGCCGACCGACCCGACCTCGGGCACCACCGGGTGCATCCCGCCGGCGAGGAGCGCCAGCAGCCGCTCGACCAGCTCGACCCGGCACCCGGAGCACCCATGCGCCAGCGCGTTGGCTCGGAGCAGCATGATCGTGCGCACCTCGCGGGCGCTCAGCCGCTGACCGAGGCCGCTGGAGTGGCTGCGGATCAGGTTGAGCTGCAGCTCGCTCCGCCGCGGAGGCGAGATGAACACTTCGGACAGCCGGCCGAAGCCGGTGGTGACGCCGTAGATGCGTTCGTTCTGTGCCAGCAGCATCTCCACGTGGGCCCGCGAGCGCTCCATCCGCCACCGCGCGCTCTCGGCCAGAACCAGCTCCCGCTCGCGCCCGTCGGCGACGCTCGCCACCTCCTCCACCGTCAGATGCTGCCCGTCGATCGTGATCATACGACCCCTGGCGTTAGCGAAGCGTCTCCAGCGCGGCGCGGATGTCGGCAATGGCCGCCGTCCGCCCCTCGTCGGATTGGATGTCGTGCAGCGCGCCCTCGACGAACTCCTCGAAGATCACGTGCGAGAGCCGCTCGATCGCGGCCCGGATCGAGGAGATCTGCATGAGGATCTCCAGCGGCTCCCGCTCCTCGCCGATGAGCTTCTTGAGCGAGCGGACGTGGCCTTCGATTCCGGAGATCCGGTGGATGAGCTGCTGCTGGTTACCGGAGAACTGGGCCATATAGGTCCTCACCAGTGGCAGGGCGCGGGTGGGTGCTCCGGTCCACCCTACAATCTTGGCGACCTAGCCGCAATCCCTCCCCCTGTGGGGTGGGGTGCTTAAGAAGCTAGATGTGTCTCATTACGGTGACAGATTACGACCACATTCCATCTTGACAAATGTGGATTTAGGTCCAAAGCTGTGTGTGCGGCCCACCCCCTCCCCCCTGGGTATGGCTCCAACTACTCTGAAAACCCGCCCGATCTACCCCGGAGGCACTGCAGGGACGCGCTGCACAGCCTGGACTACCCCGCTCTCAACCGCCATCCACTCGTCTGGAGGGTCGTGCTCCTGAGTCTCCTCAGCAGCGGCGCACTCTCGGCCATCACTGGAGTGGTGCTGGCGATCCGCCGCCTGCGGCGGACCAAGCGAGCCGGGCGCGTCTCCCCGTGAGCGTGGAGGAAGCCGCGATACGCTCCGTGCGCGCGAGGTCGAATCGGGCCTTGGCGGAGCACGACCTGCCTATGCTGAGCCGATGCTGGGCGCCCGATTACCTGGTCGTCACCGCGACCAACGCTCACGGGGTAGGCAGGGAGGCGAGTGTCGAGCGGTTGAGCCAGGAGTTGCGGGCGAAGCCCGATCTTCTGATCGTGCGGCACCCGACCGAGGTCGAGGTGTTCACGGCCTGGGGAATGGCGGCCGAACGGGGCCACTGGGAATCCGGGTGGAGTGCCACCGAGGGCAGGTTCGGAATGAGCGGACGCTACTTCGCCAAGTGGCAGAAGTACCTCGACGCGGGCTGGCTGATTCAGGGCGAGCTGTACGTGCCGCTCGGCCTCAGCGCTCCGGGGAGGTGGGATCGGCCGCTGCCGAGTACCATTCGGTAGGCAGCCTTACCCCTGCGAAAGGCCGATGCTCATGACCGTCTCACGTTCGCGCGTCTGCTTCCTTGTCGGCGCGCTCTGCTGCAGCATCGCGCCGCTCCAGGCGCAACGCACCGCGAAGCCGCCGCTGCACGCCAAGCACTGGATCGCCATCACCGGGAAGCCGCTCGCCGCGACGGCGGGGGCGCTGATGTTCGCCCGGGGCGGGAACGCGGTCGACGCGTCCTGCGCCATGCTCGGGGCCGTTACCACGATGTGGGACGTGCTGTCATGGGGCGGCGAGACCCAGGCGCTCATCTATCACCCCGGGCTCAAGAAGGTCCTCGGCATCAACGCCCTCGGCGTCGCGCCGGCGGGAGCCACCACCGAGTTCTATCGGTCTCGCGGCTACCGCTACCCGCCGGAGTACGGCGCGCTCGCGGCGGTAACTCCCGGCACCCCGGGTGGGCTCATGACGATGCTGGCCGAGTTCGGCACGCTCTCCCTGGCCGAGGTGCTCGGGCCGGCGATCCAACTGGCCGACGGCTACCCGATCGAGGCGCAGACCGCGGATGCGATCGAGCGAGAGAAGGATCGGATCAAGCGGTGGCGCTACTCGCCGGGCGTCTACCTCCCGCACCTTGGCCGGCCACGAGAGGCGCCCGAGGCCGGCGAAGTCTTCGTGCAGCGCGATCTCGCCGGCACGCTGCGCAGGCTGGTCGCGGCGGAACGAGCGGCGCTCGCGGCGGGGCGAAGCCGCAAGCAGGCGATCTACGCCGCCTACGAACGCTTCTACAAGGGAGACATCGCGCGCGAGCTGGTGCGCGGAGTGCAGGAGGAGGGCGGGCTGATCACTCTACGGGACCTGGCTCGCTGGAAGGTCCGCGTCGAGCAGCCGCTGAGCACCACGTACAAGGGCATTGCCGTGTTCAAGCTTCCGATCTGGCAGCAGGGGCCGGTCATGCTCCAGGCGCTCAACATCCTGGAGAACGCCGACCTGAAGCGGATGGGCTACAACACGCCCGAGTACATCCACGCGCTGTATCAGGCGATGAACCTGGCCTACGCCGACCGGGACTTCTACTACGGAGACCCGTACTTCCCGCCGGCCGAACCGGTGCGGGGACTGCTCTCGAAGGAGTACGCCAAGGCGCGGTTCGCCGGGATCGACTGGACCCGGAACGACTCAACCGTGAAGCCCGGCGATCCCTACCCGTATCAGGGCGGCGCCAACCCCTTCTCCGACTTGCTCGCCCGCTGGTCGGTCGTCCCCGCGCCTGACAGCATGGAAAAGAGCGGTCAACAGGACCGCCGGACTTCGAGCCTCGCGCCGGCCCTATCCGACTCGGCTTTCCACGCGCAGTTCTCCGCCGGTACCACCTCCATCCAGGCCGCCGACAGTGCCGGATGGGTCGTGTCGATCACGCCGAGCGGGGGCTGGGTGCCGGCGATGATCGCCGGTCGCACCGGGATCGGACTGAGCCAGCGGGCGCAGAGCTTCGTCACCCGGCCGGAGGACGGCCCCTATAACGTCATCGAGCCGGGCAAGCGCCCGCGCGTCACCCTCACGCCGACGCTGGCGCTCAAGGAAGGGCTGCCGTTTCTCTCCTTCGCGGTGCAGGGCGGTGACGGGCAGGACCAGAACCTCCTCCAGTTCTTTCTCGACGTCGTGGAGTTCGGTATGACCCCACAGCAGGCGGCGGAGGCACCGAACATCAACAGCGAGCAGATGCGATCGTCTTTCGGGGCGCACGAGTCGCGGCCGGGACGGCTGCTCGTCGCGTCGTCCACACCCGACAGCGTGCGCTCGCGGCTGGAGGGTATGGGATACACGCTCGAGTTCGGAGAGCGTACGTCGGGACCGATCAACGCCATCCTGTTCGACCGGTCGCACGGGACGATGTGGGGCGCCTCGAGCGACTACGGAGAGGATCATGGGGTGGCGTGGTAGACGCTCGAGCGCCATCACGCCTTCAGCAGATCGACCCCGTACGGCTCGAACGCCCGATCTCTCGTTACCAACGTGACATCCCCCATTGACCTTACCGATCGCGCCGCAGCGAGCGCCGGAGGCGGTGCGCCCGGAGGAAGCGTCAGTTACCGCCATAGGATCCGCATGCCGGCTCGGCGAAAGCAGCGGTAACTGCAGCGCCCGGAGAGCGTGCCGCCTCCGGCGCGAGCCCCCCGCGCGTCTACGCCACCGACTTCCGATATCGCATGACCGCCAGCGTCAGCACCGCCGCGCCGGCCGCCGCCAGTCCCAGGATCGGCCGGCCCACGGTCTCCAGCCCCGCACCGCGCATGAGCACCGCCCGCATGATGGACACGAAGTGCT
>JACCSE010000449.1 GCA_013813145.1 Gemmatimonadales bacterium | reverse complement strand
CTCGGGATGAGGTAGGAAGGAACTATCGGGGCGCCGGGATTCGAACCCGGGACCTCCTGCTCCCAAAGCAGGGGACAGGGGGTGCAGCCCCCGACATCTTGCCGCCATTCCCAGGGGATGTCGAGGTTTGTCCGACCTCCCGCCCGTTCAAAATCGGCCATTGTCGGCCAGAAACCGTACCAGCAACCGTATCATACCTGCTGGGCGAGCGCCAGCTCGTGTGTTACTCAAAATGTTACTAGCGACATCTTCCTCCGGAGGCGCCCATCTCTGAATGGTTCAGGCTGGCGCAGCCCAGCGCAGATCATGGCTTCGGCGCTCGAGAAACCACAGTCAGCATCATCTCGGGGCCGGCCACGATCTCTAATAACACGGTGTTGCCGATGGGCATCGTCAAGGTACAATCCAGTCGCTAAATCACTCTACCTTTACATAGATGTTGTCGGTATGCGGCACACCTTCGAAAACCCAGTCCAGTCGATCATTGTATTTCCGACGCGCGAGGGAATCCGGGATCACCTTCCGTCGGGCGGCAGCGAGTCCCAACGTGGTATCCTCGATGGCAGCCCACGATTTCCATGTCGTAACATTGACTACGCTATACTCCCCTGCCCAGCGGTGGAGCAGCCATACATTGTCCAGTATGCCACCGCGGCGCCTGGCTTCGGCCACAACGGGCAGATCTTCCTTCAGCAACTTCCTCAGGCTATCAACCCGTTCGAACGGCACACGATGCTCGGTGGTGGTGACATAGGTCTGCGCTGCCCCGATCGTGGAAAGAAGGGACAGCAGGAGTGCTGGAAGTATCAGGTGGCGCGACATAGAACCTCGGGAAAGAGTGAAGGGGGTCTCCGATGAAGCCACACTTCATAAGCGCCTGGCCCTGGGCACGCTGATGCCGCGCGGCCTCAATTCATAAACCGTGGCTGTTTCGGAACTAGCGCACGGCAGCAGCCCGCAATTGGCAAGGTGCGAGCGCACACGCGGTTCTCCCGGGAGGAAAATCGCTCGTGATGAACTGGGGCTGATTCGGGGTCGGGAGTAAGAGTACAGGTGAGTACGAGTTTGCGCTAGGAGGCAGCAAGTCGACGGCGGTACCAAAAGGAAAGAGAGGAGTGTCGCTACGGCCGCTTCTGGAACCGCTGCCACCGCCCCGGCCGTCGGGTATAGGCGGGATTCTTGATCTTCAACCAGGTCGTCTCCGGCGAGTACGGATCGCCCTTCCGCTTGGCCAACCCCCCCTCGGGAATCTCCGTCGAGCGAGGTCCGATTTGCCCCTGCCGAGCTTGCAGCCTATGTTGGGCCACCCATTCCCATCAAAAAAAATCGCGTCGTAACTAGCCTGGAGGTGGATATGCAACGCTTCGCGTTCTTCTGCTGCACGGCCGTTCTTGTCAGTTGTGGCCGACCTTCGGAGCGGGCTGCCGACGAACAAGCTCCTATGGAGGACCGGGCCCCCGCAGAGCAGCCGGCATCGGCAACGATTTCGCTGGCCGACGTCGCCGGTAGGTGGAAGCTTCTCTCGACGGATGAGGGAGGGGGCACCCCGGTGGAGACCGAGATGGTCGCCACCGCGGACACCTCCGGTTGGACCATGATCGCCCCAAACCGGAAACCCATTCCGGTCCGAGTCATAGCAGTAGCGGGCGACAGCATCGTCACCGAGGCTGGTCCTTTCGAGAGCTTTATACGCAAGGGTCTTCAAGTGCGCACGCGCACCGTCAGTCGGCTCCGGGATGGCAAGTTGGTTGGCACCATGGAAGCGCGATACGCAACGAAGGGCGGCGACTCTGTATCTCAACGGAAGTCTGAGGGTACACGCACGCAATAGCGCCAGGAGGGCTTCATCCACAGCAGCATTGACGCTCCGTTGGCGGCCTGCACTGTAGCCGGATGCGGCCAGCGAAGGGGGCTCGGCGCTGTTGGGTGAAGAAAGCTCAATGTGGTGCGGTCAGTCGTCACCCCGACGTTCATTTGACTGACCGCGACATCTTGGCCGGGAAAAAACGTTGAGCCAATGGGGGGGACCGCAGGCCGGCTCGGGTTTCTAAGGGCTCGTCCTGAACGTGGTGAGGCGTACCGTACTTCGCGGTGAAGGCTGCTAGGATATCGGCGAACGCGTGGGGATCTTAGGTGAGAAGCATGGAGGCCAGTGTCCCGTTGAGAAACTCGTAGCGACCGTCACCTTGTTCCCAGCGATGTGCCGGCTCTCGTCGAAGCAGGTCTGGTCGGTTGTCTCCCGTTGGTACTGCGGTGCAAGCATCGAGCTCGATCTCAGGCCACCGCGGATCTCCCATCCGATGACCCTGGAAGTCAAAGGCAGGTTTCTTCTGTGCCTGGCCGCGTGAGGCAGCCGTGATGGCCAGCAACAGTATCGCGATGTATACCTTCATGCCCTAGTTTCCGCCAAGTGTCACCGTGGGAAAGAGCCACGAGTCTCTGCACATAGTCGGGGCGCCGGGATTCGAACCCGGGACCTCCTGCTCCCAAAGCAGGCGCGCTACCGGACTGCGCCACACCCCGTTGTTCTGGGAGAACAACTTAGGCGGTTTGCAACCCTGCTGGAAGCGCCTTGCAATTTCGGGATGGGTAGGCGCCGCTCCCCGTAACGAACCGGCTTAGATTGCCGTCAGTCCTTCGATTCTGCCCCTAACCCACAGACCGAATGTCGTTCTGCTCTCGCGCCGCCTCGTCAGTGCTCGCGTCAGTCCTGCTGACGGGATGTAGCCCCTTTGAGAGTCAGGAAAACGAGTTTCCCGACGCGGGACCACACGGAGCCGATTCGCTGTACGCAGGGATCGGGCAGGGCATTCCGTTCGGGGCGTTCGGTCTCCGACCAGAGCAATTTCGCTCGCCCCATACCGGCGCAATCCTGCAGGTCTCCCGGTCCACGGTAGGATCGGTCCTCAAAGCAGCTCAGGCGGGGAAACTTCGGTTGGCGCTGAACCTCGCGGGCGGGGGCAAGCACTACAGGAACGCCGATGGAACCTTCAACCTCGAGCTGTGGAGGTCGCGGATCGACTCGTACCGAGACGTGGACTTCTCACCGTATGTCACGGAGGGACTCGTCCTGGCCCACTACCTGATGGATGAACCCGGTGCACTCAAGACCTGGGGCGGAGAGCGGGTGAGCCGAGCCGACATCGAGGAGATGGCGCGGTATTCGAAGTCGATCTGGCCGACACTGCCCACGGTCGTGCGGGCGACCCCGGGATGGCTTCAGGCCGGCGCTACGACTTATCAGAGTCTGGACATCGCGTGGGCCCAATGGGCCGGGCCGCACCACGGCGCGGGAACCGAGCTCACTGCTGAGCAGTTCCGCGACGAGAACGTCGCCCAGGCGAAGCAGTTGGGGCTCGGGCTGATCTTCGGAATGAACTACCTGGATGGTGGCGATGGTTCGAGCGGTATTCGCGGCACCTCCGAGCACCCTGAGTGGTGGCAGATGTCCGCGGCAGAAGTGCTGAACGTAGGGACGACGCTCGCCCAAGCGCCCTACTCCTGCGCGCTCCTGAGCTGGCGGTACGAGCCGGACTTCGAGAGCCGTCCGGAAGTCCGCGCCGCACTGGACTCGGTCGCCGCTGTCGCTGCTACTCGCGGCGGGACCTCCTGCGTGAGGGATGATTCGACCTCCGCGACTACCGCACGGGCGGCTGACGCCGACCCAGCTGCATGAGGTGATGTGAGGTGCAGTCTGATCCGTTGAGTGCCTGCGGCTGTTCACCCCGAAGGCACTCAACGTTAGTCGCCCGACGGCCGGAGCCGGTCGGTGGTGCGGCGGCGGGTTGGTGGAGGTTCTACCGGCTCGAGGCCACCGTACCTGAACTCGAAATGGGCCGGATCGAGTACCCGGTCGGCCAAGGTGGCCGATCCCTCCGCCTGGAGGAGCCGGCGCGACCAGACGATGTCGGACATCGTGGCGGCCTGTATCCAGACCTCCGGTGTAATGCCCTGGTAGAGATGCGCCGATGCGGCCCGGAGACGGGCCTCTCGCGGGCGCTCACGTGCGCCGCTCTCACGCTTCATGGTCGGGGACTCTCCTGGCTGTTGTTGTCATCCCTGACGAGGTGAGGGATCTTGCCCGGGAATGGCTCGAGCAAGGCAGGCAAGATCCCTCGCTCCGCTCGGATGACAGGCGTGGAGCGATACGCCCAGTCACAAGCTATGACTCTGAACCGAGTGCCGCGGCCAGCGCGCGGAGCGCGCGGCCCCGGTGGCTCACGCGATCCTTCTCCTCCGCGCTTGCCTCCCCGAACGACTTGCCGAGATCGTCGCTCCAGAAGAGCGGGTCGTAACCGAATCCGCCGGACCCCTCCGGCGCTTCCAAAATCCGGCCAGCGCAGGCGCCCTCGAACACTTCCGGGACCGCGCCGGGAGCGCGGACCAGCACCAGCACGCACCGGTAGCGGGCGCGCCGGCGCGGCTCCGCCGCGCCCGTGAGGCGGCGCAGCAGCTCGCCGTTGTTCGCGGCGTCCACCGCGGCCGGGGCCCCTGAAGCGCCCGCCCAGCGGCGGGAGCGCACTCCAGGGGCGCCGCCCAGGGAGAAGACCTCGAGACCGGAGTCGTCGGCCACCGTGGCGAGGCCGCTCCGGCGGGCGAAGTGCTCGGCCTTGTGCCTGGCATTGGCCTCGAAGGTGTCGCCCGTTTCCAGCAGCTCCTCCGCAGCCTGCTGGTACAACATGAGGTCGTCGGGAAAAACCACCTCGACGCCGGCGGGCTCGAGCACCCGCCGGATCTCGCGCTGCTTTCCGCCGCTCCGAGTAGCCGCCAGCAGCTTCACCAGCCGAGCACCTGGCGCTGGGCGGCGAACAGCTCGGTGATGCCCTGCCCCGCCAGATCCAGCAGGACGTCGAGCTGGCTCCGCGAGAAAGTGCCGTGCTCCCCGGTACCCTGCACCTCCACGAACCGGGCGGGCTCCAGCATCACGACGTTGGCGTCCACGCCAGCGTCCCGATCCTCCAGGTAGGCGAGATCGAGCCGCTCCTCTCCATCCACCACGCCGACCGACACCGCGGCGACGAGCTGGCCGAATGGCGAGGGGGCGCCGGTCCGCGCCGCCAGCCAGGTGCAGGCGTCGGCCAGGGCCACGCAGCCGCCGGTGATGCTGGCGGTGCGGGTACCGCCGTCGGCCTGGAGCACGTCGCAATCGATGCGAATGGTGTGCTCGCCGAACGACATCGTCGCCATCGCGGCTCGGAGCGAGCGGCCGATGAGCCGCTGGATCTCCTGGGTGCGGCCACCCGGCCCGTCGCGCTCCCGGCGGGTGCGCTCCAGGGTGGCGCGGGGGAGCATGGCGTATTCGGCGGTGACCCAGCCTTCGCCGCTTCCCTTCTTGAAGGGTGGGACGCCGGTCTCCACGCTGGCGGTGCAGTGCACCAGGGTCCCGCCCATGCGAATCAGGCAGGAGCCTTCGGCGTAAGGGTTGGCGCGGCGCTCGAGCACGAGCGGGCGAAGCTGCTGGGGAGTGCGGCCATCAGGACGGGGCACGGAGACGCTCCACGAGGGCGGAAGTAGAGTAGCCGGCGACGAGCGGCACCCGGACCACCCGGCCGCCGCGGAATTCGACCAGATCCGCGCCGACGATGCGATCGCGCGGGTAGTCGGCGCCCTTGACCAGCACGTCGGGCTCGAGCGCGCGGATCAGGTCGAGCGGGGTGTCTTCATCGAAGAGCACCACGCAGTCTACCGCCGCCAGACCGGCGAGGACCCGCGCGCGCGCATCCGCCGAGGCCACCGGCCGCTCCGGGCCCTTGGCCAGGCGTCGGGCCGAGGCATCGGTGTTGATGCCCACCGCGAGGAGGTCACCCTCCGCGCGCGCCGCCTCCAGCAGCTCGACGTGACCCGGATGGAGAAGGTCGAAGACGCCGTTGGTGAAGACGAGGCTCCCGGGCTGGGCCCGGCGCCAGGCGACGGCCGCGTCGCGGCTCCGCACCTTCCCCGCGGTGTCGGTCATTCCCGGGCGAAGAGGGCTTTGAGCGCCGGCGGCGCCACGAAGGTAGTCGCCATCACCATCAGCAGCACCGCGCCGAAGACCTCTTCCGGCAGCACGCCCGAGCGGCGGCCGATATCGGCGAAGATCAACCCGACCTCCCCCCGCGGCACCATGCCCACTCCCACGACCAGCTTCCGAAACGGCATCCAGGGCGCGGCCCACCCGGCGG
>JACCSE010000436.1 GCA_013813145.1 Gemmatimonadales bacterium | reverse complement strand
CCTCGAAGGTCCCCGGCAGCGAGATCCCGATGTTCGCGTGCTTCGACTCGCCCGGTCCGTTCACTACGCAGCCCATCACCGCCACCTTCATCTCCTCCACCCCAGGCCGCTCCAGCCGCCAGACCGGCATCTTCTTCCGCAGGTAGTCCTGGATCTCCTGGGCCATCTGCTGGAAGAACGTGCTGGTGGTTCGCCCGCAGCCGGGGCAACTGGTGACCTGCGGCGTGAAGCTGCGGAGCCCGAGCGACTGCAGCACCTGCTGCGCCACCTGCACCTCCTCGGTGCGATCGCCGCCTGGAGCGGGGGTGAGCGAGACACGGATGGTGTCGCCGATCCCCTCCTGGAGCAGGATGCTGAGCCCGGCGGTGCTCGCGATGATCCCCTTGGCGCCGAGCCCCGCCTCGGTGAGACCGAGGTGGAGCGGGTAGTCGCAGCGGGCGGCGAGCATCCGGTAGACGTCCACCAGGTCCTGCACGCCGGAGACCTTGGCGCTGAGGATGATCCGGTCCCGCGCCATTCCGGTCGCCTCGGCCAGCGCCGCGGAGCGAAGCGCGCTCTCAACCATCGCCTCCATAGTGACGTCGCGCGCGGGGCGCGGGCTGGCGAGGCGGGCGTTGGTGTCCATCATCGCGGTGAGGAGGTTCTGGTCGAGCGAACCCCAGTTGACGCCGATGCGCACCGGCTTGTCGTTGGCGAGTGCGACTTCGATGATGGCCCGGAAGTGTTCGTCGGCACGCTTGCCGCCCACGTTGCCGGGGTTGATGCGGTACTTGGCCAGCGCGCGGGCGCACTCGGGGAAGCGGGTGAGGAGCAGGTGTCCGTTGTAGTGGAAGTCGCCGATGATGGGGACGGTGACGCCGATCCGATCGAGGCCCTCGACGATGTCGGGCACGGCGGCGGCGGCCTCGTCGTTGTTGACGGTGACGCGTACCAGCTGGCTACCGGCGCGCGCGAGCGCGGCCGACTGGCGGATGGTGCCGGGGACGTCGGCGGTGTCGGTGTTGGTCATGGACTGCACTACGATCGGGTGCGTCGAGCCGACGGGGACGGTGCCGACTGTGGTGGTCAGGGTCGGGCGGCGGGGGTGCGGGGGCATGGAGGGAATATAGACGGGGTTCGCTGTGCGCTTCGCGAACGGGGGGAGTCGATGAGGGGTTGTGCACCCTGGAGGAGCGGCGGTGCGATTCGCGGACGAAGCTCCGCGGTGCGGATCGGCGGCTCGAACTTTTCGTGCGCGTCATCCCGAGCGGAGCGAGGGAACGGTCGGCGCACGCGTGTGAGGCTCGATGCTCGGATGTGCGGTGCACCCGCGCGTTCCAACTTGGGGCGGCGGCTACCCCCGCGAAAACTCTGCGCGGTCTATCGCCTCCAGATCCTCCTCCGATAGCTCCAGCTCCGCCGCGTGCACGCTATCCAATGCGTGCTCCACCTGTCTCGCGCTCGGAATCGGGATCACGGTGGGCGACTTGCTCATCACCCATGCAAGCACCAGCGCGTGGGGCGAGACGGCCAGGCGCTTAGCCATGGGAGCCAGGATCGGGTGATCCGGGAGCTTCAGATTGAGCCGGCCGCCTCCGGTCGGGCTGTAGGCCAGGAAGCCGATCCCCTGCTCCGCGCAATGCGCCACCACTCCCTCGCCGAGCGCCTCGCGGAAGAACGGATTGAGGCGGTTCTGCACCGTGACGATTGGGACCACCCGTCTCGCCCGCTCGATCTCGGCGACCGACACGTTGGAGAGCCCGACCCAGCGGATCTTCCCCTGCGCCTGCAGGTCCGCGAGGGCGCCGGCGCTCTCCTCCAGGGGGACTCGGGGATCGGGGGCGTGCAGCTGGTAGAGGTCGATCCGTTCCACGCCAAGTGCCCGCAGGGATCGCTCGCATGCGGCCCGAAGCTGTTCGGGTCGCGCATCCGTGTCCCAGCGGCCGCTCGGACGGACCAGACCTCCCTTGGTGGCGACCACGACGGAGTCTCGCGCTCCCCCCCAGCTCCGGAGCGCGCCAGCGATCAGTCGTTCATTGTGTCCGATGTCGTTCTGGTCCAGGCAGTAGACGTCGGCGGTGTCCACCAGGGTGACCCCGGCGTCGAGCACCGCGTGCAGTACCGCGCCTGCCTGGGCTTCGGGCGGCCGGCCCTGGATCGAGAGGTGCATTCCCCCGTAGCCCACCGCCGAGACCTCGGGTGCGCCGGGGCCGAGCTGCCTTTGCCTCACCCGGAGAGGGAGGGTATCGGCTTCGAATTGGCGTTCATGCCAGGCCGAGCTGGCGGGTGAGGCGGCGCCAGTCGTCCGCGGTGACGACGCCCTGCTCCAGCAGCGGCGTGAGCGTACTCAGGATCTCTGCCCGGCTGCCGTCGATCCGGCGATCGCGCAACTCACCAATCATGCGGCTGAAGCGATGCTCGTATTCGTCCGCGTCGAGCTCCCCGTTGCTGCGCTTGCTGCTCAGGCTGCGGAGCTCTTCCGCGACGCGCGTGGGCGTGACGGGCTTGAGAGTGCTGCCCCCCTGCTGGTCGGCCGACATGTGGGTACCTCGTGGGAACGGGTGATCGGGAGCCGCGGGCCAGCTTGCATTATGTCCGCCCTCGACGGGCGGCGTCCAGAGTGACGGTCGGATCCGCCCCGGCCCAGGTGACATCCGCGGTAGGGCCATAGGTGGCGGGAACCCGGTCCTCCAGCAGCCGCAGGTAGACCCCGACCTGAGCCCGGTGGTGGGCGCTGTGGAGCACCCGGCGCCAGAAGACCCAGATCCGCTCGCGGCGGACATCGAAGAACGGCACGTCCCCCCGCCAGAAGGCTTCGTCGCCGGCGGCGAGCGCGGCGAGCCGGGGCCGGGCGAGGGCGACTAGCCGGTCGATGTACGATCGGACTCCAGGCGTCTCGCCGGGCGGCAACAGTGCCTCCACCGGCGGCTCTGGCAGACCGACGAATTCGGCGAAGAAGCGTCGCTCGGAGAGGATCTGGTGGGTCAGGATCTGCCTGATGGAGCTGCTCCGGGCGTGAGGGCGGAATTCGAGCTGCTCGTCCCGGAGCTCGGACCACACCGAGGCGAGCTTGTTGGTCTCGGAGGCGTAGGTGTCGGGCAGGTGCTGGAACAGGGGCAGCGGGGCGCGGGGGACTTCGTGATCCGCTATGTAGACGTTCGGATAATCCATCAGTCTCGACCTTTGTCGCTGTCAGCCCGAGTGCGGTACGGTGTCATCCCGAGCGGGGACCCGTGTCATCCCGAGCGCACGCGAGGGATGACAGAGACGCGATCATCTGGGCAGATCTCCACTCTCCACCGCGCCAGTGCCCACCACCCTCACCACCGTCCCCCACGGATCCGCCAGCACCCAACCCCCATTCGCCCCCTCCACCCCGAACCCCGCCGCTCCGACCCGCCGCGCGGCCGCCGCGGCATGCTCCACCGTCGGGACGATGACCGTCCACTCCAGCAGCCGGGCGTCCCCCGCACCCGCCGGCACCGCGGCCGAACCGGCCCAGGTG
>JACCSE010000425.1 GCA_013813145.1 Gemmatimonadales bacterium | reverse complement strand
CTCGTACACTTCCTCGGGCCACAGCTTGATGGTGTCGGTGATGACGATGACCGAGGGCCGGGGGCACTTCCGCGGATCGAGCCCGAGGTCGCCGACCCCGCGGGTGACGATGTGGCGGATGTAGCCTTCCTTGATGCCGGAACGGCGGACGCCTTCTTCGGTGACGGCCACCATCTCCTGCTTCGGCATCGGGATCGTCAGCCAGATGGCATGGGCCGAGTCGTACAGCCGATCGAGATGCTCCGCCAGCTTGAAGATGCGGCCGCCGTAGATCCGGATCCCCTCGAAGATGCCGTCCCCATAGAGGAGCCCGTGATCGTACACCGAGACGGTGGCGGTGTCCCGGTCGCACCACTTACCGTCGACCCAGACGGTGGGGGTGCCGGCTCCTTGAGCCGACGCCTGCTTGGAAGGAACGGTAGCGGTCATGGGCTCAATCTACCTCCGCTGATCCGCTCCGTCATCCCTCATTCCCGGCTTACCTCCGTTCGGCGGCTCAGCGGCCGGATACCGACCGGCGCGTGCTCCAGCTCCGTACTCCGTCCGACGCTACCAGCTCGAGATCTCCGCCAGTCGCCCGAACCTCCACCCGGCCACCGCGCGCAAAGGAGAGCACCTGTCCCGTACCCGCATCCCGAACCATGATCATCGGGTGGACCGCGGCATCCCACTGGAGCGCGGCACCGCCCGCGGCTGGCCGGATGCTGACGGAGTCGGTCCCCGCTCCAGTCCGGCGCAAACTCGCGGCAGGTGACTCGGCGACCGCCTGGACGCCCGGCCCGGCGAGGCGAAGGGTCCCGAGCCGGCTCGCGGCGGCATCATCGAGGGGCACGGCGAAGGCGAAGTGCCTCCCCCCGCGCCGACCGTCGGCCACCGCCACACCCTCGAAGGAAAGCTCGAAGAGCCGCGTGCCGTCGTCCGCGTATCCCGCCACCGAATAGGGTCCGCCTCTCGGGGGAAGACTCGGCCGGGTCACCACCTCGAACGCGGGTTCGAGAATCGCTCGCCCGCCGACGATGCGGCCCCAGACCAGAATGCAGCGCTGCTCCGCGGCGACCAATTGGGCCGCTTCCGGGTAGTGCCGAGCTCTATAGCCGAGGACGGCTTTGTAATTGAAGTCACTGATCCACGAGTCGCGGCAATATCCCATGATGTCGGGATGGGCCGGCCCCTTGAGCCTCCCGCCGGGCACGTCGAACCCGTAGACGCCGATCAGCCCGTTCGCGTGGGGATAGTCCCGGTCCACGTCGCCGGGGTTGCCGCAGGCGGAGTGCAGCCTCCCCCAGTTGTGCCCCAGCTCGTGAGCCAGCACGCGGCCTCCGTCGGATGGATCGTCGTAGCCCATCGCCGCGGGCAGGTCGAGGTACCCAATGCCGTCGAGCCTGGCACCGGCGGGCGCACGCACCACCCCGTAGTAGTGCCGCCCGCTGCCTCCCGCCTCGGCCGTCTGCAGCGCGAGGATCTCGTTGAGGATCTCGGTCCACGAGCCGTTGGAGTCATCGGCGTCGAGGGGATTCGACGTGGTCGTGGTGTACACGTCGTGAACCTCGGCGTCGTATCCCGGAAGCGGATACAGCCGTCGCGTCACGTCGAGAAAGCGATCGCTGTTCGCCGCGGAGACCTCGCCCTCGAACCCGTTCGCCTTCTGCCGGACCGGAACGAGCATGATGCGGAGAGCGGAGGCCGTCCGCACCTCCAGCTCCAGCGGCTCGCCCGAGGCGGGGTAGCTGTTGTCGGTTTCGTCGGTCTCGGCAACCTTATCGTCCGGGTCGACGTCGGCCACGACCTCGAGACCGGGCTGAATGAGCGCGCCGGGCACGTCGACGTTCCACGAGCGCGAGAGCAGCCCTTCGTCCACCGTCGTCGGCGTCGAGGCCTCGGCGGCGATGGTGAACGTCCGCAGCAGCGCGCCATTGCGAGACAACCGCACGCGAACGCTCGGTCGAGTCGAATTGGTTTCGTTGGCCACCGTGAAGACTCGGAGGTAGCCATCCCGGCCTTCGACCAGCGCTACCCCCCGGGTGAGCGTCTGCACGCTCTGGGTGAGGTAGAGCCCGTCGATCCGCAGGTTGAGCGAGGTCGTGCTCGCCCGGGCGTACGTCACGGTCGCGGTCGCGACTTCCCCCTCGGTCACGGTGACGGACTGGGTCGTCGGGCTCGCGGCATACGGATCGCCACCGGCCGTGACCCCGGCGGCAGCCACGGTGTACTCCCCGGGGACGAGATCGTCCAGCGTCCTGGTCTCCGTCAACCGCTGGCTGTAGCCGTTCGGGCCGGTGACGGTGACGTCGGCGTCGGCACCATCCGGAAGTCCCGTGATAGTGCCGGTGAGACTGCCGGTCGCCGCCGCACAGATCACCTCGAATGTGACGGTAGTCGTGGCCGACGCGGCGACCGCGACGGTGCGGGAAGCTTCGCCCTGGACCTGGCATTCGGGCGCAAGGCCCTGGAGCGTCACGTCATGTGGCCCTACGCTGAGGCCGTCGAGGGTGAGGCTCGCGTTGCTGCCGATGGGCTGGGCCGCGCCGCCGTCGATGCCGAGCTCATAGCCGTCGGCGTCGCGGGGCGATCCGGTGGTCCGGGTCGTGACCCGGAGCTCGCCGGTGGCCGCCGAGCAAGCGATCGCGTAGCTCACGTCCACGGTTGCGCCAGCGGCGACGGTGATGCTCAGGAGATCGTCGCCGGTTACCGTGCAATTGGCCGCCAGGTCGAGCAGCCGGACCGTGTGCGGGCCGGCGGCGAGGCCGGTGACACTCACCGTGGCGTTCGCGCCGACAGGTTGTTCCTGGGCCTCGTCAATGCGGAACCGGAAACCATCGGGGTCCGGGTCCGCGCCGCTGGTAGCCGTGATTACGCGGAGGGTGCCGGTCAAGGGCGGCGGTGGATCGCAGGCTGCGCTGATGCCGACGGGAGTCGTCTCTCCGGCCACGACCGTCACCGCCCGCGGGTTGTCGCCCTCGATCCGGCAATTGGCCGCGAGACCGCTGAGCCCCACCGTGTGCCCGCCGGGCGAGAGACCCGAGAGGATCACCGTCTCACCCACGCCGATGGGCTGTCGCTCGACCCCGTCGAACAGCAGCGAGTATCCGTCGGCGTCGGCGTTCGGGCCGGTGGAGGTCGTAATTTGGACGGCCCCGGTCGTGGCCCGGCAGTCGACGGCAAATCTTACCGACACCGTCGAGCCGCGCACGACGTCGATCGCGGCCGAGCCCTGATCGGCGACCGAACAGTTCGGGGCGGCGCCGGAGAGACCGACGACGTGGGTTCCGCTCTCCAGTCCTTCCACCCGCAGCGTGCCGTTCGGGCCGATGGACCGGCCCCCGGCGCCATCGATGGTAATCGCGTAGCCGTCCGCGTCCGGCTCGGGGCCGCTGGTCGCCGCCGTGATTTCGATCGTTCCGAGGTCGGGGTCAGTGAGGTTTCCTTCTCCTCCCCCGCACGCGAGCCAGAACGAGGTCGGAGCGCCCACCAGGATCGTGAGTGCGGCAAGCCGGAGAAGACGGCGATAGGGCATGTGATCGACTTGGCGCCTCGGCGTTCGCGCGCCTGAGGCATCGGCGGGGACCCGATGCCTCGAGGTAGATGGGGAAGGGTGAGGGAGTGTAGAGCGCGGCCCTCGGCTAGTCAAGAGAAGCCTAGCCGAGGGCCTGGCGGTTCAGTCTGTGCGGCTCAGTCGGTCCGGCGCAGCTCGGTTCGCCGGTTCTCCGCCCGGCCCGATCGGGTGGTGTTGCTGGCTACCGGCTGATCCCAGGCATAGCCCTGCGTCGTCATTCGTTCGGCGGCCACTCCGTTCTCGATCAGGAACGCCTTGACGGCTTCGGCGCGCTCCCCGGAGAGCCGCTCGTTCAACTCGCGCGAGCCGGTATTGTCCGTGTGGCCGGCGACCTCGACGGTGACTTCGGGATTATCCACCAGCGAGCGCGCCACCTCCTGCAGGATGTCCCGCGAGATCGGCAGAAGGGTGGCCTCGTTGATCTCGAAGTTGACCCCTCGCAGGGTCAGCCGAGTCTCCCGGGTGGCCATGAGCGCGCGGAGACTGTCGCGCAGCGCGACCCGTTCGAGGCTGTCGCGCAGCTCGGCCATGCGCGCCCGGTTCCGGGTGAGGCGCAGACTGTCTCTCAGCGCCGCTCCCAGCACGCTGTCCGCCCTTGCCGCGGTCTGGACGCTGTCCCGGCGCGCCTGGAGCCGTGCCTGTACCCGCTCCTCCTCCTGGCGGACGCTGTCACGCGCCATCTGGGCAACACGATCGCGGGACGCCTGGGCTCGCACCGAGTCCTCCCGCGCCCGGGCCAGGGAATCGGTCCTCGCCACTTCAGCCAGGGAGTCCCGCGCCGCGGAGTCCGGTTCCTCGGCCTCGTCCTCCGATGCGTCGTCGGTCCCGGCTCCGGTGGGGCCGGCGCCGAACAGGAAGCTCAAGCCGAACTGCAGCCCCCAGTTCCAGTTCTCCCCGGCGCCGTTGAACGGGGACGGGATGTAGTCCAGATAGGTGCCCAGCCGGATCGACGGCAGGCCCGGAAGCCCCAGCCGAACGCCGGCGAGCCCGGTCGCCCCGTTGTCCTCCTCGTCCAGGTCTCCCCGGTACATGTTGCGGACGTACCCGCCACCGAGCAACACGGTGGTATGCCTGCCGGCCGGAACGTTGAACACGAGCTTGGCGCGGATGGGGAAATAGTCCACGCCGACGTCCCCGCCCTGGGTCGTCGGTACGAACGACCCGTCGGCCTCGACACTCAGGTTCGGGAGCAGGAAGAAGCCGAGCCGGGCGCCTCCGCCTCCCTGTCCTTGATTAAACCGGAGCGTTCGGTCGAAATAGGTGGCCTGAGCGAATGCGCCGACCTCGAAGGTCCCGGTCCGTTGGGCGGCGAGCGGGGGGGCAGCGGCCGCGGCGATGATCGCGGCGGCCGGCAGGCAGGCACGAAGGCTGGTCATGGACAGCTCCTCTTCGGCGCACGGGGAATTGGCGCGAGCATCGGCGGAGGATGCGGCGCCGGGGCGGTTTCTTCCGTGACTCGGCTCACGCCATAGGACCACCCGGGGAAGTAGGTTGGCACTTCCTATCGGGTCCTGCAAGTCTCGTGAAATCTAACGCTGCCCTTACAAGAGAGCCTTTGTGATCACTCGTTTTGACAAGCTCCAGACGGAGCTGCCCCACCCGGAAAACCCGTCACCGAACTCGGCCGCGGCCGTCCAGGAGCTTCTGGGCGGAAAGTTCGGTGAGATGTCGACCTTCATGAACTACACCTACCAGTCCTTCAATTTCCGGGGCCGGAAGGAAATGCGGCCCTTCTACGACCTCATAGCGAACATCGCGGCGGAGGAATTCGGGCACATCGAGCTCGTTGCCTACGCGATCAACCTCCTCCTGACCGGGACCACCGAGCGCGGCGACGATCCGGCGGCCACCCCGCTCGCCTCGGCCGCGGACGCACGGAACAGTTACCATTTCCTCGCCAGCGGTCAACAGGCGTTGCCCATGGACTCCCATGGTAACTTCTGGACCGGCGCGAACGTGTTCTCCAGCGGAAACCTCAAGCTGGACCTGCTGCACAATTTCTTCCTCGAGTGCGGCGCCCGGGCCGGAAAGATCCGCGTGTACGAAACCGTCGACGATCCGACGGCGCGGGCGTGCGTGGGCTTCCTGCTGGTCCGTGGGGGCGTGCACATCGTAGCGTATGCCAAAGCGCTCGAAAAGCTCTCGGGGGTCGACGTCGGCAAGCTCCTCCCGATTCCCGACATTAGCAACAAGCGTTTCCCGGAAGCGGCGGCGCATGAGGCCCGCGGGCTTCACCGCATTCTCTATCAGTTCAGCCCCGAGGACTACCCGCGGGCCGGGGAGATCTGGAACGGCGCGCATCCGGAGGATGGAAGTGACCTCGAGGTGCAGGTCGGCGGGCCCGAGGGGTTCGATCCGCCGGACCTCGACGCGGAGCCGCAGCTCACGGCGCCGGTGGGTCCCGACATCGATCCGGAGATGTTCCAGGAGGTCGCCGCGCGGCTGTTCCCCGAGGTAGATCCGAAGAGGAAAACCAGGGCGAAGAGCAAAGTCCGCTGAGATTGAGCCACGGCGTCAGGCAGCCGGTCCTGGCCATCATGTACCAGGTGCCACTTGATGGATCCAGAGCAGTCCCCGGGCGCTGACGCCAAGCTCCTCCTCATCCTGCTCCACCCAGCTCGCCACATCGATCCAGTTGGACAGGGGCTCCCCGATCTCCTCGGGGAGCCGCCCCAGATTGACATTGGCTCCCGGGTCCTGCTCGTCTTCCAGGAACTGACGCAGGAGTCGACCACCATCGACCCGGACGAGCTCCGCATAGCCGATCGCGTCGTTGTAGCCCGCGTAGACCAGATCGCCGCCGTCGGCGAGCCGCAGCCAGTCTCCGGCCGGACGTGCGGCCAGCCCGCCCGAGAGCTCCTCGAAGACCGTCCACGGCCCCGAGGAGAAGATGTATACCGCCAGGCCCTTCCACTGGCCATTCGTCAAGGCGAGGTCGATGGCCTCGCGCTCGGCGACCTCACGAGGCGGGCCGAGCTCGGGCGCCCCGATCCAATCACCGTACCGGCGCACCGCTTCGGCCAACGGGCGGCGTATGCGCAGATAGCTCGGGTTCATGGAGCGGAATGAGGCAATGGTGACTCGATGAGGAGCCCTCTGTGTCCTTCTTGCCTTCGTGGTGAAACAGCCGCACAATGTCAACTGAATGGGTGAATCTCATCAGGGTGATCGTGACGCGCCGGCAGCCCCGGGCGGGCTCTACTCCCTCGCCTCGCTGTCCTGTAGCCACCAGCCCAACGCTTCACCCCGCGAGTCGTAGACTTGCCGTAAGCCCACGAGGAGCCCGGCAGCTGCCGCACGGCTGCGTCGAGCTCGGCCTCCACGGCGCCGAATCCGAGCGTCAACGGCACCGTGAGGATCCGCAGCTTGGTATGCCCGCCATCCAGGTAGCCGCCGAGGGCTTTGGCCGCCGGGCTAGACGCTCTTCAGTGCCGGCCAGGGGCGGCTCTGAGACGTAGACCCAGACGCAGAGCTGTCCCCCTCGGCGCAGCACCCGAAATCCCGACGGCTCCGCCGGGTGGAGCTCGAGCTCATCGCCTGCGGCGATCCCCTCCACCAGCCCGGGGGAGCCAAGGAGCCGATAGCGGTCGGCTCCCAACGGTTTAGCCGGGAGGGTCTCGTCGAACGTCCGTTTGCCGTCGGCATCGAGTACGGGTAGGAGGATGTCCACGGTCACGGCGCCCTCCGCCGCTCGGCAAGTTGGAGTAGGTTGGTGGTGGGAATGAGTGAGGGCGGTGGGGCTCCAACCCCACGACCTAGCGACTGAAAGTCGCAAGCACTGTTCAGGGGCGGAATCCCTTAGGCCTTCGCCGTCTTCGAAGGTTTCGACTTGCCAGAACTGTTGAGGGCGACCGCTTGGCGAACGAGCGCCTTGAAGGCGGACTCGTCAACTTCTTCTCCTGCGTGGATGTCGATCGCGCGGCGTGCGTTTCCGTCGAGACTCGAGTTGAAGAGACGGGCCGGATCCTTCAGAGACGCGCCCTTGGCGAAGGTAAGCTTCACGACATTCTTGTAGGATTCGCCAGTGCA
>JACCSE010000394.1 GCA_013813145.1 Gemmatimonadales bacterium | reverse complement strand
CGTCGTTGCCAGTCTCCTCACCGATGCGGCGTACGCCGCCTTGGATCCGCGGGTCCGCCCATCGTGACCTCCAGGGGCGACGCGCTCCGTCGTGCCTGGCGCGACCGGCGCGGGCGCGCGGGACTGCTGGTACTGGGCTTCGTGACCGCAACCGCCCTCCTCGCCCCGGCCTTCCTGCCCGATCCCGCCGAGCAGCCGGACCCGGTGAGCGGCGCCAACCGCCCTCCGAGCGCCGCGCATCCGTTCGGCACCGACCCGCTGAGCCGCGACGTCTTCTCCCGCGTGGTGTCGGGAGCGCGGGTGTCCCTGGCGGTCGGGGTTCTGGCGGTGGGATTGTCGATCACGCTCGGCGCCGCGATCGGATTGGTAGCGGGATACCTGGGCGGCGCGGTTGATGCCGCGCTCATGCGTCTGGTGGATGCGGCCCTCGCCATCCCGCGGCTCTTCCTCCTGCTGCTGCTGCTCGCGGCCGACTGGCGGGTGCCGGTGGCGGCGTTGATCCTGATCATCGGAACCACCGGCTGGTTCTATGCGGCGCGGCTGGTGCGCGGGGAAGTGCTGCGGCTCCGCGAGGAGTTCTACGTGACCGCGGCCGAGGCGCTCGGGGCCCGGCGGAGCCGCATTATCTTCCGGCACCTGCTGCCGAACACGCTCGGCCCGCTCCTCGTCGCGGCCACGCTCGGCGTGGGAGACGTGATCCTGCTCGAAGCCGGGCTCTCGTTTCTCGGGCTGGGCATTCAACCACCAACTCCCTCGTGGGGCGGGATGATCCTGGACGGAAAGCCGTTCCTGGCCACGGCCCCGTGGGTGGGGCTGTTTCCGGGCCTTGCCATCGTCGTCACCGTACTCTCCGCCAACCTGTTGGGAGACGCGCTGCGCGACGCCGTGGATCCGCGAGGCGCATGACTCGAGTGCTCGAGGTGGAGGAGCTGAGGATCTCGTTCCCCGCCGAACGCGGGGGACGCTTTCTGGCGGTCGACGGCGTGAGCTTCACGCTCGACCGGGGAGAGACGCTCGCGATCGTGGGCGAATCGGGATGCGGGAAGAGCATCACCAGCCTCGCGCTCCTGCGGCTGGTGCCGCCGCCCGGCCGGATCGAGTCCGGAAGCGTCATCCGGCTGGGCGACACCGACGTCCTCGCGCTCGAGGGCGAGTCGCTCAGGCGGATCCGCGGGCGACGGGTGGGGATGATCTTCCAGGACCCGATGACCTCGCTCAACCCGGTGTTCACCGTCGGCAACCAGATCGCCGAGGGAATCCGGGCGCACTTCAAGGTGTCGAAGGCCGAGGCGCGCGACCGGTCGCTCCATCTGCTCCAGGAGGTCGGGATTCCCGACCCCTCCACCCGTATCGATTCCTACCCTCACCAGCTCAGCGGCGGCATGCGCCAGCGGGTGATGATCGCCATGGCGCTGGCGGCCGAGCCGGAGATCCTGGTCGCCGACGAGCCGACGACCGCGCTGGACGTGACGGTGCAGGCCCAGATTCTCGAGGTCCTCGACCGGCTGCGCGAGAGCCATGGGATGGCGGTATTGCTCATCACCCACGATCTCGGGATCGTCGCGGGACGGGCCGACCGGGTGGCGGTCATGTATGCCGGGCAGATCGTGGAGGAGGCGCCGACGGCGAGGCTCTTCTCGGCGCCGTCGCACCCCTACACCCAAGGCCTCTTCGCGTCGGTCCCCCGCATTACTGGCCCGGTACGGCGACTGACACCGATCCGCGGCAGCGTCCCCGCCCCGACCGCCTGGCCCAGCGGCTGCCGCTTTCGGCCGCGGTGTCCGCAGGCGTTCGACAAGAGCGAAACCATGCCGCCGCTTCTGCCGGTCGGGCTCGAGCATCGGATGCGGTGCTGGTTGGCGGAGGGGGCCGGTGGGGCCATGGGGGCCGGTGGCCAGTGATGAACAGGGACAGGAAGATGTGTGGTCTCATACCCGACTCGCGGATGCGCACCCACAAAATCCCAGTCCGTGTTCATCCGCGTGTTCCGTGGTCATGCAGTTCCCTGCGTTCACCTGCATTCATCCGCGGCCCACACCCGCGGTCGACCGCATGACGCTCCTCCAGGTTCGCGATCTGGTCAAGCACTACACACCGGGCGGGCTGTTTCGCGCGGCGGGGCCGCCGGTGCGGGCGGTGGATGGGGTGTCGCTCGACGTGAATCGGGGCGAGACGGTGGCGCTGGTGGGAGAGTCCGGGTGCGGGAAGTCGTCGGTGGGGCGAACCATCCTGCGGCTCCAGGAGCCGACCCGGGGCGCCGCGATGTTCGACGGGATCGACATCTTCTCCCTTGACCGCCGCGAGCTGCGCCGGCTCCGGCGGCGGATGCAGATCATTTTCCAGGACCCGTACAGCTCGCTCAACCCGCGGATGTCCGTGGGCTCCGCGGTGGCCGAAGGGATCGAGATTCATCGCCTCGCCACCGGCGCCGAGGTCGGACGGCGGGTGGCGTCGCTCCTGGAGGAGGTCGGGCTCGATCCCGGCTACGCCAGGCGGTATCCGCACGAGTTCTCCGGCGGCCAGCGCCAGCGGATCGGGATCGCGCGCGCGCTCGCGGTGGAGCCGGCGTTCATCGTCTGCGACGAGCCAGTCTCCGCGCTGGACGTTTCGGTGCAGGCGCAGGTGCTCAATCTACTGGCGGACCTTCAGCGGGACCGGGGACTGGCGTACCTCTTCATCGCTCACGATCTGGCCGTCGTGCGTCAGATCGCCCAACGGGTGGCGGTGATGTACCTCGGACGGATCGTCGAGCAGGGCGCCACCGAGCAACTGCTCAGCGAGCCGCGGCATCCGTACACAGTCGCCCTGTTGTCCGCGGTGCCCGAGCCCGACCCGGCGCGGTCGCGGTCGCGGTCGCGGATCGTGCTGCGCGGTGACTTACCGAGTCCGTCGAATCCTCCGCCGGGGTGTCCGTTTCACACGCGCTGCTTTCACCCGCTCCGGAACGAGCGCTGCCGGATGGAAGTACCGGTGCTGCGGCCGGTGGGGAGGACGATGGCGGCGTGCCATTACGCGGAGAGCACGCCGGGAGTGCGGGAGGTGGGTGGGGTATGATCCTGGCTGGACCGCGTGTGACCCGCGTGTCAGCGCGGTTTGTTAACTCACAGCACCTCAAGCCTTTGCGGCGTCCGCCTACAGCACACTCTGCACGACCGTGAGCCGAATCACGGCTCCTGGACCGACCTTCCCCCATTGTTCCCCTGCCAATGTTCCAGTCTACACCGCGGGCGCCGGTACTGTCATCCCGGCACCCTCGTTCACCCTCAGGTCTGAGAGGTTGTCATGGCGGACGACAAGGATCTTGCGACTGAAGGCGGCAAGGATCGGGTGGAAGGCGCGGGCAATGTGGTCGGCGGACGGATTCGCAACGCGGTCGGAGGCGCCACCGGCGACAACAGCGAGCAGGTGAAGGGCAAGGCGCAAGAGGTCAAGGGCAAGGTGCAGGATGCCATCGGGAAGGCGAAGCAGCGCCTCGACCCGAAGCCGGGAGTGGACGAGAAGTAGCGCCGCTGAGTTCGGTTCCAGGTGATCGCGAGGGCGTGGCCGATGGATCGGGCCACGCCCTCGTGGTATCTTGCTGCGCCCCCCGACCCGCTCGAGGCGTATGCCGAGATGCCGGACGATTCTCCGCTGAGTCATATCGAACTGCTGGCGCAAGCCAACCGGGCCGCGGTGCTGGAGCCCGTGCTCCGCTGGCTGCTGCACGACATGCGGAATCCGGTTCAGGCGCTCTGTATGCTGACCGAGCTGGCGGCGGAGCCCAATGAGCGCGCAACTCAGGTGAATCTGACGGAGGCGCTCTCGGAGTTCTGCCGCCGCATCAGCGGGGACCTCGGGCTGATCGCGCGGCTGTTGCGCCCCCTTCCGGAAGCGCCGTCACCCGCGCCCATCTCCATCGCCGATTCGGTCCGCTTCGTGGCGGAGCTGGTCGGCAAGCACCATGGCGCGCCTAGGCTCGACCCCTCCCCTGTCCTCGCGGCGGCCTTGCCAGCCGCGCGGGGAACCCAGGAGCATCTTGACCTCGCGCTGCTGAGCCTGGTCGTCAACTCCATCGAAGGCCAGGGCAAGCGCTCGGGCTGGATCCGCCTGACGGCGACGAGCGACACGTCTACCCTACGGCTTCAGGTGCAGGACGACGCGCCTCGGCTGTCACCCGCCGTCATGGCCGAGCTGCTCGCGGATTCTACGACTTCCGCGCCGAACCCGTCCCCGAGCGGGCTCCGGCTCATCGCGGCTCGTTCCCTGGTCCGACGCTGGGGTGGAGAGCTGCGCGCTGAAGAGACGGCGGAAGGGAATCGATTCGACCTGATCGTTCAGGTGTGGCCCCGCCCGCCGGGCTGAGCGGCACCGCAACCATCGAGAGCTGATCGGTTTCCCACCCATCGAGCGCGGCGGCCAGTGCCGACTGGCCACCCAGCAGATCGGCGAGCGCGCGGCCCGCCCCGGCCCGCACGGTGAAGTCGAGAGCGGCGACCTCCCGTATGGCGGAGCGGAGCGGGCTGACCGGCGCTTGCCGTGGCCTTCGTCCGTTCAGCTCCCCAGCCAGGAGGCGAATGAGCGCGATCCGCTCGCGTACCGCCTCCCGCAGCGTGAGCGTGTGCCGCTCGATGGCGGTGACCACATCGTTCAAGGCCTCGCCATCGCAGCGGGCCAGCGCCTGCGCCTGGTGAGTCACGCCCCCGTGCAGCAGCCCGATCAGATGCCGCTCCTCCGTCATCGTCCGCTGCAAGGCGTTCAACAGGTGCAGCTCGGGCGCGTCCGCCGCCCCTGCCGGGCCCAGATCGGGCCCCGGAGAAATCGCGGTCCGGAAGGACATCTCCTGGATGCTTCGCAGCGTCGCCACGGCAGCGGCGTTCGTCTGGTACGCACGGCGGAGCGCAGCGGAGAAGTTCATGCGGTGCGGCGGTCACCGGGGTCGAGGAGCCGCACCCGCATTTCCTCCAGGGCTTGCCTCCGGAGCTGGGAGACCCGGGACTCGGTCACTCCCATCGCGTCAGCAACCTCTCGCCCCGTAAGCCGGTCGAAGTAGAGCAGCGCCAGCACCTGCCGTTGCCTGGGCCCAAGCGCGGACAGCACCTGCCGCACCTCGCCGCGCCGCTCGGCGTCGAGAAGCACTTGCTCTCCGAGGGGCTCTGTGCCTCCACCCGCCGAAAGAGAGTCATCGTTCAGGACGCTGCCGCCGACGATCGCTCCGATCTCGTCGCACCACTGCCGATAC
>JACCSE010000380.1 GCA_013813145.1 Gemmatimonadales bacterium | reverse complement strand
CTCCGGCGGCTGCAGGCGCTCCGGTCCAACCGCCCGCTGGTAGTGCCCATCGCCGTGCTCACCGATCTCGTCGCCGAAGGTGTGCCCCCGGAGCAGGCCACCCGCTCCGTGCTCGACCTGGCGCGGGACGGCCGACCCGATGACGAGTTCGTCGCCCTCCGCCGCCAGGTCCAGACCCAGCGGCGCGGCGCCCGCGCCCCCGGCCCGCTCGACCAGCCCGCGCTCAAACCGGCCGCCGACCCGCCGGTAGATCGATGAGATCCCGCCGGATCGCCCCGCTCGCGACAGCCGCCCTTCTGGGCCTGGCCCGCGGCGCGTCCGGACAGGTAACCGGCTCCCTCGACGTCGGTGCGGGGACCTACCGGCCCGACCGGGCGATTCCCGGCGGGATCGCCTCCATGGCCCCGACGCTGCTCTATCAGGGCGGCCGATTTCGACTGGGGGCCACCGGAGTCTATTCCGACGCACCAGGTGGGCGGTGGAACTTCCAGGCGACCAGCTTCACCCAGCTCAGATCTCCCCGCCTCGCCATCTTCGAAGCCGAGGCCGCCGGCCAAGTCGATGTGACGCGACATTTTAGGGCGCACGGAACCACCGCCGTGACTGGAGAGCTCCGACTGTACGCCCACCCTGCGCACTGGGCAAGCGTCTGGGTCGGCCGGGGAGTCGGCTCAGCGTTGGCCTTCAACCGCCGACGTCCGATCCGACGCAGCCAGATCGGCACCTCGGCCCGGGTGGGCGGCGTCGAGCTAGGCTTCTCCCTCGCCAGCACCACCTTCGAGCTGATGGGTGGACCGCTGAGAAGTGGAGACAGCAGCTCCATCGCGGTACCAGGTACCTCGGCGAGGTCGTCCGGCATGTCACTCACTGACGCCGTGTTGTCATCAAAGTGGCGTGTTGCTGCGACCGACGTCGATCTCGCCATCGGGCGACGCTTCAGCGCGACCGTTCCGGAGATCACCATCTGGGGGGTTTCGGCCGCGCGGGAGATCGCTCCCCAGCTTGCACTGGTCGCGGGCGCGGGGCGGTCGGGGTCCGATCCGGTAACCTCGGTGCCCGGGTCCCGCTACTTCGTCCTCGGCCTCCGGCTCAAGGTCGGACCCGCAGCGAGCACCAGCTTCAGTCCGGCACCGCGGCGTGATGTCTCCCCGTTCCGGATCGGGCCCGCCCTCCCGGCGGGACGTGAGGTCAAGGTCCGCGCCCCCGGTGCGAACCGGGTCGAGTTGGCCGGAGACTTCACCGACTGGCGGCCTGTAGAGCTGGAGTCGATCGAGGATGGCGTCTGGCGAGTGGTCCTGCCGATCCCGCCCGGGATGCACCGGCTCGCCGTCCGCATCGATGAGGGGGGCTGGCAGGCGCCTCCCGGTTCGCGTCCCATCCCGAACGAGTTCGGCGGCGAGGTGGCGGAGGTCGTGGTCGAGTAGAAAACCTGCCCGTGGGCGGGTCGTCCGAAGCCGTCCCCCATGCCATCCTGTCTACTCATCCCGAGCGAGCACACCACCCGAGGAGGCGACCGATGGGCTCGCGGAAGCGCTACCGGATGGAGCGTGTGACGGTGGAGCCGGGAGAGCAGCGGACGGCGACGTGGACCTTCGGGGGAGAGGCCGTCTCGGGCACCGAGCGGTCCTATGAGGCGACCGACGGCAACTTCGACGTTCGGAACCGCTGGGAGTTCATCGTGCGAGTCCCGAAGACTCGGAACGCGCGGGTGGAGGTCCGGCCCCGGACTACGCCAGGGCAGAAGGTCTGGGCGGAGTTGACGGACCGGTCGCTCACCTTCACCCGGGCGACGCTGGGGGACGCACGAGGCAAATGGTATTGCCAGGTGGCGCTCGCGGATCCGACCGGCCGCCGATCGAGAGACGTGGTGCGCGGGGACGAGCGCAACCTGCTCCCCGCCTGGTTCGACCCGCTCCGTGGGCGGATGCGCCTCAAGCAGAACGTCCGCCACACCCGCGGCACCGACGGGCAGGCGCTGGTCGTGCTGATCCGGGCGGAGGATCACACGGCGATGATTCGGCTCTTCTTCGCGATGAAGGTCTGGGTGCTCAAGGAAGGGGTCGCGCTGAGCTGAATTCGTCGTTGAGCGCCCGAGTGTGCCCTGCGTCACGGTTGCCCGGGCTTCCGCGGACGATTTTGATCATCCAGCGGGTACATCGCCGCGGTCACACGGGAGTCAAATAGTGCTGGTACCGGAGACGCCCGCGCGCCACTACGCGCTGCGATGTCGCGCCTGCAATTGTACCATCGAGGACGACGGTTTCGTCCTCGGCTGTTCCGCTTTACACGAGCCCGCCCTTCTCATCGCCGACTACCAGGACCACCGTTTTCAACCGGACCGATCGTCCGCCGATCTCTTTCGCTTCCGCCAGTGGCTCCCGACTGCCCGCCGGATGGATGGGTCGGGCTCAGGCATCACCTATCGCAGCGACAGATTGGCTCGCGCAGCGGGCCTGGATGAGCTGTGGATCTCCTTCAACGGCTGGTGGCCCGAACGCGGCGCCTCGCTGGCGACGGCGACCTTCAAGGAGCTCGAGGCCTGGACGGTCCTCGCCCGGCTACCCCGGCGCCCGGCCGGCACCCTGGTGCTCGCCTCCGCCGGCAACACGGCCGCCGCCTTTGCCCGGGCCTGCTCGCTCGCTGGCGTGCCCTGCCTGATCATCGTCCCCGAGTCGGGGCTGGCGCACCTGAGGCTTCCCGAGGAGAGAGCTCCGTGGGTAAAGCTCGTAGTGCTGGAGCCGCCCGCGGACTACACCGACGCGATCGCGCTGGCCGGCTGGCTCTCGGAAGTCGATGGGTACTATCCGGAAGGCGGGGTGCGGAACGTCGCGCGCCGGGCCGGTCTCGGCACGGTCCTTCTCGACGCCTCGGACACGATGGGCCGGCTCCCGGACTACTACTTCCAGGCGGTGGGCAGCGGGGCCGGCGCGATTGGCGTGTTCGAGTCCGCGGAGCGTCTGGTGGAGGATGGGCGATACGGTGACCGGCCGCCCCGTCTCATGCTCAGTCAGAATCGCCCTTTCACCCCGCTCTACGATTCGTGGCGGGCCGGGGGCCGGGCGCTGATGCGAATCGACGCCGACGCGGCGCGGCGATGCGCCGCCGAGCTCTCGGCGCCGGTGCTCTCCAACCGCGAGCCGCCCTACGCGGTTCACGGCGGAGTCTACGACGTGCTCAGTCTGACCGGAGGTGATATGCTGGCGGTGGACAATTCCGCGGCCCGCCGGGCCCGGGCACTCTTCGAGGATCTCGAAGGGATCGACATCGACCCGGCGAGCGCTGTCGGGCTCGCCTCGCTTCTTCAGGCGGCGCGCGACGGACGGATATTCCCGGGCGCGACCGTCCTGCTCAACGTGACCGGCGGCGGCAGGGAGCGGCTCCGGCGCGAGGGCGCTCTCCGCGACGCACGGCCCGACATCCGGCTCGCCGGGAACGAGCTCCGGCGCAGCGGCGCGGTCGAGCGCGTGGGGGCGCTGTGACCGCGACCTCACCCGAGGAGCAGGAGTACCGCCGGCGCACTCCAGCCTCCGCCCGTTGCTTCGAGGAGGCGCGCCGCTATCTCCCCGGCGGCGATTCCCGCAGTACGCTCTTCTACCAACCCTATCCCGCACTCTTCACCCGGGGCGAAGGGTGCCGGGTGGTCGACCTGGACGGCAACGGGCTCCTCGACTTCACCGGCAATCATTCCTCGTTGGTACACGGCTATTGCCACCCGGCGATCGCCGCGGCGGTGCGCCGGCAGCTCGAGGCCGGCACCTGCTTCCCCGGCCCGACCGAGCCGCAGCTCAGGCTGGCGCGGCTGCTGTGCGAGCGGGTGCCCTCGATCGAGCTGGTCCGGTTCACCAACTCCGGGACCGAAGCGTCGCTCAACGCCATCCGCGCCGCCCGCGCCTTCACCGGGCGGCGGCTGATCGCCTGGGCGAAAGGTGCGTACCACGGAACCCTGGCTGAGACGATGTCTCCCGAACACCCGGATGCGATCGTGCTGCCCTTCGGCGACGCCGAGGCCGCCGTGCGCCGGATCGAAGAGCGTGCCGGGGAGCTCGCGGCCGTGCTGGTGGAGCCGGTACAGGGATCGGCCGGGATGATCCCCGCGTCTCCGGAGTACCTGCGCCGGCTCCGCGAGGTGACGAGCAGGCTCGGGATTCTGCTGGTGTTCGACGAGGTGGTGAGCTTCCGGATCGCGTGGGGCGGGGCACAGGAGCACTTCGGCGTGACACCGGACCTGACCGTCTTGGGAAAGCTGATCGGCGGCGGGTTCCCGCTGGGCGCGTTCGGCGGGAGGAAGGACGTGATGGAGCTCTTCGATCCGTCCCGTGGGTCGCCGGTGATCCCGCACCCGGGGAGCTACAACGCCAACCCGATGAGCCTGGCGGCGGGGGAGGCCGCGCTCGAGTTGCTCACGCGTGAGGCGATCGCCGGGCTCAATCGAAACGGCGAGTCGCTGCGGACACGGCTCCGGGAAACGCTCGACGAATCGCCGGCCACCGCCCGAGTCACCGGGCTCGGCTCGCTGTTCGCGATCCATCCGAGCCCAGCGGACCCGGCCCTGCGACACCGGATTTTTCTGGGGTTGTACTGCGAGGGCATCCTCATCGATCCCCGGGGTGTCGGCACGCTATCCACCGTGATCGGCGCGGAGCACATGGATCGCCTCATCGAGGCGTTGCGGGTGGTACTGAGCCGCCTGCCGGCTCAACGGCCGGCGGAGCCGGTCGCGCATTAGCGCCGGGAGGTTACTGCTTCACCCAAGTGGGCCGTAGATCGCGCGTCACGTCCGCCACCATGGCGTGGAGCATCTTGCCGTAGGCCGTTTCCGCGTCTCGAACCGCGATCGAGGGCAGTCCGCCGGCGAGCCCGACCTTGCCCACGGTGCCGTCCGCGACCGAGCTGGACCGCCACAGCGTGCCGCCGGTCCGGGTGGACAGGAGCCGCACGGTGAGCTCGGCAGATACCGCGGCGCGCAGGTTCATGTCACCGGCACTGATCCGGGCACGCGGCTTGACGCCCGACACCTTCAGATGTCCCACGAACACCGCCGGTAGATTCTTCTTCTCACCGAGCGCCTGGGCGAGCACGACCGGATCGGTGCGCGCGGGCAGATCCTTCAGGGCCGGGTCCGAGCCGCCGAGCTCGACCAGCTCGAATCCCGTCTGACTCTCCAGCACCGCCTCGGCGAAGCGCTGGGTGGCCAGCGCGCTCAGCCCTCCGCGCTCGTTCTCCGAGGTGAACGCGACCAGCGCCACGTGCCCGTACGGCTGAAGGTCGAGCCGCGCAGGACGCTGCGCGTACTTCGAGGCGCATGCCGAAAGCGCCAGCATGCCGCAGATTGCGAGCAGGGTTGCGCCGTTCCAGAGCATCTGGCGACACCTGATGTGGGGTCCAGGCTGAAGGGCAAGAGGCGCGCCAGCATTGACAGACCGCCACTCCCCGCTCGAATATCTCTGGACGACGCTCGCCACGATTCACCTTCCCAGCAGCGGAGGTACCGCAGTGGGGCACGCGCAACTCCCGGTGGTCCCAAGCGGCCTCGGCGCGACGATGCGCCCCGACCGGTGGTGGGTGCAGCCGGCGATCGTCTTCCTCCTGCTCTCCACCTTCATTGTGTACGCGACCTGGGCCGCCTTCCAGGGTGAGCACTACACCCACGGGCCCTACCTGTCGCCGTTCTACGCGCCCGAGCTGTTCGGCGCGTCGTCCCACGCCTGGTTCGGACCTCGACCGGCGTGGTGGCCGGCGTGGCTGGTGTTCTCGCCCGCGCTCCTCATCCTGCCGTTCCCAGGCATCTTTCGCGTGACCTGTTACTACTATCGTGGAGCCTACTACAAGGCGTTCTGGGCCGACCCGCCTGCCTGCGCGGTGGGAGAGCCGCGGAAGCGGTATCGCGGCGAAGCCGCCTTTCCCCTCATCCTGCAGAATGTCCACCGGTATTTCCTCTACGTGGCGCTCGGGTTCCTCTTCCTGCTGGCCACCGACGTCTATAAGGCGATGTGGTTCACCGACCCCGTCACCGGCCCGACCTCCTTCGGAATCGGCGTCGGGACCCTGGTACTCCTCGCCAACGTGACGCTGCTCGGCGGATACACGCTGGGCTGTCACTCGCTGCGCCACATCGTGGGCGGCTATCTCGACCAGCTCTCCCGCTTCCCGGCCCGAAAGCGGCTCTACGATTGCTCCAGTTGCCTCAACCGGGCGCACATGCGGTGGGCCTGGACCAGCCTGTTCTCCGTCGCGTTCGCGGACCTGTACGTCCGGCTCTGTTCCATGGGGGTTTGGAGCGATTGGAGGATTGTATGAGGAGTCGAGGGTCAAGAGTCGACTACCCACCCAATGCCTGACTACCAGACCTTCGATCACGATGTCCTCGTGGTCGGCGCCGGAGGTGCCGGGCTCCGGGCCGCGATCGCCGCCTCCGCCGCGGGCGCCAAGGTCGGACTGGTCTGCAAGTCGCTGTTGGGAAAGGCGCACACGGTGATGGCAGAGGGCGGGGTCGCCGCCGCGCTGGCCAACGTGGACGATCGCGACAGTTGGCGGGTGCACTTCGCCGACACCATGCGCGGCGGCCAGTACCTGAACAACTGGCGCATGGCCGAGCTGCACGCGCGCGAGGCCCCCGATCGGGTGCGCGAGCTGGAGGCGTGGGGCGCCCTCTTCGACCGCACCCCGGACGGCCGCATCCTCCAGCGCAACTTCGGGGGCCACAAGTATCCCCGGCTGGCGCACGTCGGCGACCGGACCGGCCTGGAGATGATCCGTACCCTCCAGGACCATGCCGTCTACCAGGGAATCGACGTGCACATGGAGTGCACTCTGGTGCGGCTCCTCACCGACGGCGGCCGCGTGGCCGGCGCCCTGGGGTACGATCGCGAGCGGGGACGGTTCCGTCTCTTCCGGTGCAGAGCGATCGTGCTGGCCACCGGCGGGATCGGCAGGGCCTACTCCATCACCAGCAACAGTTGGGAATACACCGGCGACGGCCAGGCGCTCGCCTATGGAGCCGGTGCGGCGCTTCAGGACATGGAGTTCGTGCAGTTCCATCCCACCGGCATGATCTGGCCGCCCAGCGTGCGCGGCATCCTGGTCACCGAAGGCGTCCGCGGTGAGGGCGGCGTGCTGCTCAACCGGCAGGGCAAGCGCTTCATGTTCGACGACATCCCGGAGAACTACCGGAACCAGACCGCCGACAACGAAGAGGAAGGGTGGCGTTACACTCAGGGCGACAAGAGCGCCCGCCGGCCTCCCGAGCTCCTGACCCGCGACCACGTCGCCCGCAGCATTCTGCGCGAGGTTCGCGAGGGGCGCGGCAGCCCGCACGGCGGCGTGTTCCTCGACATCGCCTGGATAAAGCGGCGGCTGCCGCAGGCCCGGGAACACATCATCAAGAAGCTCCCCAGCATGTACCACCAGTTCAAGCAGCTCGCCGACATCGACATCACCACCACGCCGATGGAGGTGGGACCGACCACGCACTACGTCATGGGTGGGATCCGGGTGGACGGCGACACGCAGCGCTCCACCCTGCCCGGCCTCTTCGCCGCCGGCGAGTGCGCGGCGGGGCTCCACGGGGCCAACCGGCTGGGCGGCAATTCGCTGTCGGATCTCCTGGTGTTCGGTAAGCGGGCCGGCGAATTCGCGGCGGCTTTCGCCCGGGAGCACGCCGGCGTGACGGTCGACTCCGGGCAGGTGGAGGACGCGGTCCGCTGCGCTCTGGCGCCATTCGAGCGTGGCGCGGGTGCCGATGGGCGGGGGCCGTACCAGGTCCAGCAGGATCTGCAGACCATGATGCAGGAGCTGGTGGGAATCGTGCGGACCGAGCCCGAAATGGCGCGCGCCCTGGATGGCATCGCCCGGCTCGCGGAGCAGGCGCGCCAGGTGGGGGTCGCCGGAAACCGCGAGTACAATCCCGGCTGGCACACGGCACTCGACCTGCCCAACCTGCTCACGATATCCGAAGCGGTAACCCGGGCGGCGATCGAGCGGCGGGAAAGCCGCGGGGGGCACTTCCGCGAGGACTTCCCGGAAAAGGACCCGACCTGGGGGAAGTTCAACATCGTCGTCCGACGGGGAAGCGACGGCCGGATGCAGCTCTCCCGCGAACCGATCCCACCGCTTCCCGCCGAGCTCGCGGCCATCATCGAGGAACAGAAGTAGGACCCCATGGCTACCGAAACCCTCAAGCCGGACCTCGCCGACACCGGCGCCTCGGAGGAGCTCGAGCCTCCCCACCGGCAGCCCGACCCCCCCGCAACGGCGACCTTCCGGGTGTGGCGGGGAGACCGCGAGGGCGGGCAGCTGGTCGATTACACGACCAGCGTCTCACCCGGAATGGTCGTGCTGGACGCCATCCACCAGATCCAGGCCGATCAGGCGAACGATCTCGCGGTGCGCTGGAACTGTAAGGCCGGCAAGTGCGGCTCGTGTTCGGCCGAGGTAAACGGGATGCCGAAGCTCATGTGCATGACCCGGCTGAGCGAGCTTCCGCTGGAGAAGCCCGTCACCGTAGAACCGATGCGGAGCTTTCCGCCGGTTAAAGATCTGGTGACCGACGTCTCCTGGAACTTTCGGGTGAAGACGCGGATCAAGCCGTTCCGGCCGCGCGCGCCCGATGCGGCCGACGGCACCTGGCGGATGACCCAGCCGGACGTGGACCGGGTACAGGAATTCCGCAAATGCATCGAATGTTTTCTGTGTCAGGACGTCTGTCACGTCCTCCGGGACCATCAGCTCCAGGAAGAGTTCATCGGCCCGCGCTTCCTGGTGCACGTGGCGGCACTGGAGATGCACCCGCTCGACGTGGAGGACCGGGTAGCGGACCTGCGCCGGGCCCACGGCATCGGCTACTGCAACATCACCAAGTGCTGCACCCAGGTGTGCCCGGAGCACATCACCATCACGGACAACGCCATCATCCCGCTGAAAGAGCGGGTGGTCGACGAGTTCTTCGATCCACTGGGGCGGGTGCTGAAGGTGTTCAGCCGGGGGGGAAAAGCGTGAAGGGGGAACGGGGAAACGGGGAAACGGTGCCTCACTCCCGTGTACCTCCCGTTCCCGGTTTCCCGTTCACCGTTCACGCAGTTCAGAAAGGGAGCGCAGGCCCATGACCTTCCAGGTGAAGCCCATCTCTCCCGAAGGCGTGCCCGCGGCGCTGCGCAAGGCGGAGCGGTACCGGCTCATCAACGACCCGTCGTCCGCGGAGAGCATCTGCCGCGACGTGCTGACGGTGGACTCCGCCAACCAGCAGGCGCTGGTGACGCTTCTGCTCTCCATCACCGACCAGTTCGCCGGGGCGCCGATCGAGGGCGCCCGCCGGGCGCAGGAGCTGCTGCCGCGTCTGAGTGCCGAGTACGAACGCGCCTACTACGCCGGGATCATCTGTGAGCGGTGCGCCAAGGCGCAGCTCCGAAGCGACGCGCCGAGGGCGGGAGAGATGGCCTATCACTGGCTGCGGGATGCGATGAGCTGGTACGAGCAGGCGGAGGCCCGGCGGCCGCCCGGGAACGACGAATCCATCCTGCGGTGGAACACCTGCGTCCGGCTCCTGGCGCGGCACGAGCGTCTCAGGCCCAGGGCCGAGGAGCCGGTCGAGCTGGACCTGGAGTGAGCCCACGGACCCGATGGTCCTACTGATCCCCGAACGACGACACCTGAAGCCGTTCGCCACCGGAGCTGTGGCGGCGTTGGGCGGGATCAAGCTGGGGCTCCACCTCTGGGTGAATGCCACCACGCCGTACGGCTTTCATCGGGACGAATTGCTGTACCTCGCGATGGGGCGGCATCTCCAGCTCTGGAGGATGGACTTCCCGCCGGGGATCGCCCTCCTGGCGGAGGCGAGCAGAGCGGTCCTGGGCGACTCCCTGCCGGCGATCCGGCTCGCGCCGGCGCTCGCCGGCACCGCCCTGCTCGTGGCCGCGGCTCTTTTCGCCCGCGAGTTGGGCGGCGGCCGGTGGGCACAGGGCCTCGCGGCACTCGCGGTGCTGGCGAGCCCGCTCTTTCTCCGGTCGGCCAATCTGTTCCAGCCGGTCGTGTTCGATCAGGTGGCCTGGACCGCGGCGCTGTTCGCCCT